>JAGGYI010000029.1 GCA_021162655.1 Anaerolineae bacterium | reverse complement strand
CGATGGCAAAGACCCGGGCAAACCTCTCTCCAGTACAGCTCTCTTATATCATGGAGAACTGACATTCCACTGACAGCAACAAGGCCCCGCAGGGTATATCCTGCGAGGCCTTGCAATGCCGATAGCGCAATTATGATATGATCTCACAACAAAGAGCGATAGAGACGCTGCACTTTCTCGGATGGGGCAGCGCCCAGTTCCTCATGCAAAGAGTGCTCTAGCTCTCTATAAAGACGCAAAGCTCCTGCCCGATCCTGCAAGCGTAAACAAGCTTGCATCCCCAGAAACACAGCCTCCTCCTGCCAGGGTTCTAATGTTAGAGCTCGACGGCAAAGCCTCAAAGCTCTAGCAGGGTCCTCGGCCTCCAGTGCTCCTTGGGCCGCTCTGATCATCACTTGAACTGCTTGGTATTTGAGCCGTTCTCTGGAAACCATCGCCCAATCAGCATAGAGATCTGTAGGGAAAAGATCTCCTTGATAGAGAGTGAGGGCTTTCTCCCATTCCCCCCTCTCCACATGTTCACTAAAAACTTGCCAATCCAACCACGAACCTTTGGGCAAGCGCAATACTACATAGCCCCCATTCACAAACAGGTAACGAGAAGGGAACTTTTCTGGCAAGTCCGGCTCCAAAGCCCGGCGCAAGGAGGAGGTTGCCTGATGAAAAAGTGCCCGAGCTGTTCCCAAAGACTTTTGGGGCCAAAGGCACTCGATAATTTGCTCACGAGAGAGGCTGTAGCTTGGGCTGACCAAGAGCAGTCGGAAAAGCTCTCCAGCTCGGCGGCGCCAGGCCTTTGCAGGAATACGCCGCCCACCCTGCCACACCTCAAAACGCCCCAACCCATAGACACGCAAAGGTGGCGGAGGGACAGCTACAATCTCTTTCAAGAGGCGCGCCGAGATCCTGGCCACCTCCTTATCCTTGCTTTCCAGGTACGCGGAGAGAAGAGGAAAAGCCAGAGACCTCTCTTTAACCAGAAGGAAGGTATACCCCCCCGCGATGATCCGCGAGGCTGCCTCTAACCAAACAGTCTGCGCCTGAGGATGCCTATTTTGGTGGTACAATGCCGCCAGAAGAAAACTGGCCAGAGCCAGATCAAAGTGAGCCTCCAATGGCTCCAGAACCTTGTGTGCAGCCTGTAGATCCTTCTCGGCCCGAACAGAGTCACCATTCTGCCAAAAAGCCCGAGCACGCTCTATAAGAGCCATTCCGGTTAAATGAGCATAGCCCACCCGCTCGGCAACATCCAACGCATCGCTCGCCCAGTGCTGAGCCCCCGAGGCATTGCCTATTAGACGCTGATGCCAGCTCAGCCCCAAGCGCACCAACACACCTAATCCAGGGTCCCCTGTGGCTTCAGCCACCGAGCGTGCTTTTACTAAGAGATTTGAAGCCTCAGTTAGGTGCCCCTCATCAAGCTCCAGATTAGCTTGCAAGCAAGCCGCAAACCCCTCAGCTAAGGAACCGGGGCGGACCAGATGCCTCATCTCCTCAACCAGGGCACGAGCCTTGGACCTTTGTCCCATAAGCCAATAGATCCAACCCATCGAGGCCAGCGGGAACCAGGCATATTCGGTCATGCCCAGCTCAAGAGCCAAGCGAAAGGACTCTTGATCCGCAGCCAAGGCCAGCTCGAACTGCCCACGGGGAAAGTAAACCAGTGCTGCCAAATTATGCAAAGCCCGACGCAAAGCATGCCGATATCCTCCCTGCCGACTTAAATCACTAGCTCGGTGGAAGAATCCTTCGGCAGCGGCCGGCCCCTCCATCTCTGCAGCACAGAGGCCACAAGTCAATAAAGCATTTACCAGAACTTTGGAGCCCTCTGGAGCTTTCTCGAGAGCTTGCTCGGCCAAGGTACGCGCTTTGCTATAATGCCCCAAGCGAAAGTGCAAAAATGCCAGGCAAACCAGCGCCTCAGCCAAGGCAGCTTCATCCAAACCCTGTGCCAGGGCCAACGCCTCCCGGGCTTTGCGCATTGCCGCCCCTATCTTGCCCGCTCGCTCGAGGGCATAACTCTCCTCAATCAGCTCCGCTATCATCGAGGCGCACCTATGTAATTACCCACACAACAGCAGGAAACCGCTACTTGAAATCGCGAGATTTTCCTGTATCCTTAAAATAAGCTCCCAAAACAGCTTAACACAAACCCAAAGACAGAGCAAATAAAAAGGTACTCAGGACGTCTCTGAGAACTTGGCCATGGAAAGGTATGAACCTGCCTATTTACACCTTTGGCGCTCGGGAGAGCTCGCCGAACGCGTGCGCGCCGCCTACGCTCGCCTGGAGGCCTGCGATATCTGTCCCCGGGAATGCGGCGCAAATCGCCGCCTAAGCCCCAGGGGAGCTGCCTGTCGCACCGGGGAGCTCGCCGTCGTCGCCAGCTACCACGCCCATTTCGGCGAAGAGGCCCCCCTAGTGGGGCGTCACGGCTCAGGGACCATCTTTTTCTCCTGGTGTAACCTAGCCTGCCAATACTGCCAAAACTATGAAATCAGCCAGCTAGGAGAAGGGCGAGAAGTAGAACCCGAGGAACTCGCCGCTATGATGCTCGCCCTCCAGGAGCGGGGATGCCACAATATTAACCTCGTCTCCCCTAGCCACGTTGTCCCCCAGATCCTCGCCGCCGTGCTCATTGCCGCGCAGGCAGGCTTGCGACTGCCTCTTGTTTACAATACAGGGGGCTACGATTCCCTTAAAACGCTCCAACTTCTTGACGGCGTGGTAGATATCTACATGCCCGATATGAAATACGCCGACGAGGCCATAGCCCGCAAATACTCCCGCGTGCCCAACTACCCGCAGGTGAACCAAGCGGCAGTAAAAGAGATGCACCGCCAGGTGGGCGACCTTGTTCTCGATGAAAGAGGAATTGCTGTGCGCGGGCTTCTCGTTCGCCATCTCGTCCTCCCCGAAGGGCTCGCTGGCACCGCAGAGATCGTCCGTTTTCTCGCCAAAGAAATCTCTCCGAACACTTATGTAAATATCATGGCCCAATACCGCCCTTGCTATCGAGCTCACAAACTCCCTCCATTGAACCGGCCCATCACCCGTGAGGAATACCTCGAGGCCCTGCGCCTAGCTGCCGAAGCCGGCCTCCACCGGCTCGATCGGCCCAGGCCTCGTTTCATCTGGGAAATCTAGTATATTCTGTGTATTTTCCATTTTTATAGAAATCAGGTATAATGACTCTTGGTTGCTAGGAGCTGGAATACGTTTAGCTGAGAATTTCCCTTCTCTTCGCTCGACACCCTCCCTTTCTTCTCGAACGCCATCACGCCCGGCTTGGAACACACAGCCAAGCCATTCCCTCCTCAGCCACAAATGAACAGTTTCCCTCGATAGACGAAAAGGAGGTGCTTCCCCCTGTAAACTGGCGCACTACTTGTCAGAAATATCAAGGCCATGCCAAAGAAAGGAGCAAAATGGCCCAAGTAACCCGAGAGATGGTCGAGCGAGCAGGAGTCAATGTGGATCAACTCGTCGAACTCTTGATAAAGAACGCTGCTGCCGAGCTCACAACCTACTATTACTACACCATCCTGCGTGTAAATCTGATCGGCCTGCAAGGAGAAGGTCTCAAAGAGATCGCCGAGACAGCTCGCATTGAGGACCGCAACCACTTTGAAGCCCTAGTCCCCCGCATCTATGAACTTGGGGGAAAACTGCCCCAAGACATGAAAGCCTTTCACGACATCTCGGCCTGCCCGCCAGCCGTGCTACCAAAAGACCCGACAGACGTCAAAGCGATGCTCACAGTACTGGTAGAAGCCGAACGCTGTGCAGTACGTGGCTACACACATATCTGCAACCTAACAGCTGGCAAAGATCATCGCACTTATGATCTCGCGCTTGCAATCCTCAACGAAGAAATCGAGCACGAGTCGTGGTTCTCCGAGTTTCTCGGAGAAGGCCCCTCAGGCCACTTTTTACGTCGAGGAGAGACTTCACCCTTTGTCTCCAAGTTTCTCAAATAGGCTAAAATACCTTGGGGGTCTTAACCCCCAAGGCTTCGGAAGGACAAGCCCCATGCGCAGATTCTCCAAAGAGGAGCTAAGGCACTATAATGGCTTGGATGGGATGCCCGCTTACGTAGCCTACCAAGGCAAAGTTTACGATGTATCGGGCAGCTTCCTCTGGCAGCAAGGCCTGCACCAGGCAACCCATGCCGCCGGCAGCGACCTGACTGCCGCCCTGAAACAGGCCCCTCACGGCGCTGAGCTCCTTCTCCGGTTCCCCATCGTTGGGATCTTGGATCCCAACGGCTAAGGCAAGCTGTATCAGCTGGACAACGCACTCCAAGCCTACTACCATTGTCCCAGCTAAACCCAGAGCCAAACTATCAGCTACCCCTAGCAGAGGGAAGCCCTATGTACGAGCTTCTCGATACTTTTCCCGCCTTTCTGACATACTGGGCCAGAGCCCGACATCTGCCGCTCGACGAGCAGATCTCCGCTTGGGCAACTGAATACCTTTCCGCCTGGCCCGAGCTGTTGGAAAAACAGATTGCCGATTACACCTCCCAAGGTATGGACTGGCGTGAGATCGCCCGGCAAAGGATTTTCCCCTACTTGGAGGAACGGCTCCCTGCTATGCAAGAAGCCCGGCAGAATCTGCTCGCCCTTTGCGCCCCTATTTACCATCGCGCCCGAGAAGCCCTGGGCTTTACGGCAAAGGTGACCTTTGTCATTCATGTGGGTCTTGGCTGTGGCGCAGGATGGGCTACTTGCTTTGCAGGCACACCGGCAATCCTCTTTGGGTTAGAGAACATCGCTGAACGGGGCTGGCACCCTCCAGAAGCTCTCCGCGGGCTGATCGCCCACGAGTTGGGGCACCTCGTGCACTATCACTGGCGCAAGGCAAAAGGCAAGCCCATCGGCTCAGGACCCTGGTGGCAACTCTACGAGGAGGGTTTTGCCCAACGCTGTGAGATGCTCATCTTGGGGGAAAAAGCCCCTCATCAACAAAAGAGTTCCCTCAACTGGCTCGCCTGGTGCCAGAGCCATCGAAGTTGGCTTGCCGCAGAGTTTTTGCGCGCCATCGACGCCGGGCGGTCCATTAGACCGTTCTTTGGCTCCTGGTTCGAAATAGCCGGACACCGCGAGACGGGTTACTTTTTGGGCCAAGAGGTCATCCGCAAGTTAGAACAAGAGTACCCTCTCCAAGAGATCGCTTTACTTGAGAGACTCGAAGATCACCTGCGCCCGATTTTAGAGGAAATGGCCAGAAACCCCTAAAGCCTTTCAGAAAGGACAAGACTATGCCACTGGACGAAGAGAGCTTGAGAGTTCTGCTTACCAGAAGGGAATTCCCGCGCTCAAGCAAATATGATCCCCGCTGGATCCTCGAAAATCAAATGGGGCCCCACCCCCTTTGGTTGACCGAATGGCTCTGCCAAGACATGGACCTTCACCCAGGGATGCGCATCCTCGACCTAGGCTGTGGCAAAGGACTCTCAAGCCTTTTCCTAGCCCAAGAGTTCGGGGTGGAGGTTTGGGCAACGGACCTTTGGATAGAGGCCACCGAAAACTACCAGCGTATAAAAGAAGCAGGCCTTGTGAAGCAGGTTTTCCCTATTCACGCAGATGCACGTTCCTTGCCCTACGCAGAGGAATTCTTTGAAGCCATCATCTGTGTGGATGCTTACATCTACTTTGGCACAGATGATCTCTACCTCGACTACCTCCGACGCTTCGTACAGCCAGGAGGACAGATCGGCATCGTCGTGCCAGGATTCATGCAAGAGCTCAATGGCCCCCTACCCGCGCATCTCCGTCCCTTTTGGGCCCAAGAATGCTGGACTTGGCATACCCTTCACTGGTGGGAAAGACACTGGG
>JAGGYI010000188.1 GCA_021162655.1 Anaerolineae bacterium | reverse complement strand
GAGGAGGCCAATGACGCCATCACCCAACAGGGCCTCTGGAAGCGCTTGAACACCCTCGTCCGCCGCGTGCGCGTGCTCGACCCCGCCTGCGGCTCGGGTTCCTTCCTCGTGGGGATGCTGCTCGTCCTCGACGACCTCCAGGACCGCTGCGGTACCATCCTGGGCGAGGAGGAGACCCCCTATGAACGCCGCCGGCACATCCTCCAAGATCAGCTCTATGGCGTGGACATCATGGAGTGGGCCGTGCGCGTGGCCGAGCTGCGCCTCTGGCTCCAGCTGGTGGTCGAGACGAAGCTCTCCTCGGAAGAGCGATACCTCAGGCCCCTCCTGCCCAACCTCTCCTTCAAGCTACGCCCAGGGGATAGCCTCCTGCAGACGGTGGGCGAGCTGGACCTCAGCCCCTTCCGTCGGCACGAACTGGCCCTTCCTCCCAACCTCAAAGGCCAGCTGAGCAAGCTCCAGGGAAGGAAGCGCCGCTTCTTCCAAGGGGAGAGAGGCCTCCGCGAGGAGATGCTCAAAAAGGAGGAGCGAGACCTCTTTCGCGCTATCCTCAGCTACGAGCGCGACGAGCTCGCCAAACAGCTTCGGCAGAAGCGCCGCACCCTGGAGGAGATCTCCTCCCAGCGGCAGATGTTCGCCGTAGCCCCATCCACCCAGGGGGCGGGGCGCAGGAAACAACTCGAACGCGAGATCAGTGAGCTGGAGGAACGCCTCGCCCAGGTGGAAAGGGCCCTCCAGGCCCTCAGGCCCGAGGAGGGGAGCCCCTTTGTTTGGGACATCGCCTTTGTCGAGATCTTTGAGGGGGAGCCCTCCGGCTTTGATATCGTCATCGGCAACCCACCCTATGTGCGCCAGGAAAAGATCCGCGACCACCTGGGGCGCTTCTCGCGCGCGGAGTACCTGCGCCGGCTGAACGAGAGCCTGCGGGCCATCTACCCCGCCTTTATGGGCAAGAGCCGCAAACTCGCCGGTG
The DNA here is from genome assembly GCA_021162655.1 of Anaerolineae bacterium. Taxonomy (GTDB): domain Bacteria; phylum Chloroflexota; class Anaerolineae; order UBA1429; family UBA1429; genus JAGGYI01. Next base: position 9,445 of record JAGGYI010000188.1, on the reverse strand, counting down.
AAGCGGATTATTACATCTACTTCTACCTCCATGGCCTCTCCCTCCTCGCCGAAGAGGGCTCCTTTTGCTTTATCACCTCCAACTCTTGGCTGGATGTGGATTTCGGCAAGGACCTGCAAGAGTTCCTCCTGCGGCACGGCCATGTGAAGATGATCCTCGACAACCGCGTGAAGCGCAGCTTTGGCCAGGCCGATGTGAACACGGTGATCGTGCTCCTTGGCCCGCCGCTGAGAAAGCGCGCCCTCTCGGAGGAGGAGATGCGCACCCGCCTGGCGCGCTTTGTCTCCTTCCAAGTGCCCTTTGCAGAGGCCCTCAGCCCGGTCTTCTTCTCCGAGATCGAGGACGAGAGCGCCTACGAGCCCCCGGCCGGCTTTCGCGTGCTCAGGCGGCCCGAGTTCCGTTCCGTCCTCTGGGATCAGTGGGCCCTCTACCAAGAGGGCCTGGAGGAGCCCAGCGAAGGGCAGATCTTGAAACAGCGCCGCTACGTGGGGAACAAGTGGGGTGGCAAGTACCTGCGCGCTCCAAATATCCTTTGGGATATTCTATCCAGGAACCATTCTTCTTTCGTGTACCTTAGCACCCTAGCTGACATTCTCGGATATATTCACGACAATAACACTGGGGCAAAGTTCCCCAAGGTTCCCTTCGTAAAAACTATAAAAGATTTAACTCGCATAAAAGTAAATAGAAGATCCTCCGGTGTACATTTGTTTGGGGTAAAATTAAGAGGCTTTTCCAAAGTGATTGCACCTATTTTGATTGCGAGAACATACGAATCCAGACTGTTCGTAGTCGTGAACGAAGATAAGGTATATTTCAAGGAATTCTACAAAATACTCCCAAAGAAGGTTCCCCCCAACATCCTTGGAGCCTATCTAAATAGCACGTTTTCGTTGATGATCACAGAACTATATGGTGTGGTCCTTGGTGGAGGGGGGCTTAAATCTTCGATTTTCGGTATAAAACTTTATCCTGTTCACAAAGGTTTTCTGAATCAAAACCAAAATAAACTACTAGCTGCATTCAACCACCTAGCCGGTCGCCCCATCCGCAGTATCTTTGAGGAGCTGGGCTTTGTGCTCTGCCAGAAGCGGGGCTGCCGGCATCCCGAGCACCCCTACGAGCACGTGCGGCCGGAGGCGCTCACCCTCGAGCAGGTGCAGCAGGCCTCCCCAGACCGCTTCGCCCTGGATAGCATCGTCTTTGACGTGCTGGGCCTAACAGAGGAGGAACGACGCCAGGTCTACCAGGCCGTGGCCCAACTGGTCAAGGACCGCCTGGTAAAAGCCAAAAGCCAGTAGGACGAAATTTAATTTCGTCCTACCTTCGGCCTACCCCAATTGAAAGCCATGGATACCTTTTACCGTCGCAAACTACCACACTGGATTCCGCCGGGGGCCGTCTTCTTTATCACCTTCCGGTTGGCTCGCTCGCTACCTGTGCACATCCTTCAGCAACTGAAAAAAGAGCGCGAACGAGAGCGTGAGGCCCTACACAGGCGCCTGCGCGGCAGGCAGCTCAAGCGGGAGCTATACACCCTAGAGAAAAGGTTCTTTGGCCACTTTGACGCCTGGCTGGACCGCTGCCTTGAGGGCAGCCCCCGCTGGTTGGCCGATGAGCGCATCGCCCGCATCGTCGCCGAGGCCATTCACCAGCTCGACGGGGAACGCTACACCCTCATCGCCTATTGCATCATGCCCAATCACGTCCATTTGCTCATCGATACAGTCGGTTATACCATAGAGCCAGGCCACCGAGGGGCTACATCCTCCTATCCCCTGACCGACACACTGAAACGGCTCAAGGGGCGCACAGCTCACCATTGCAATCAAGCCCTAGGGCGGCGCGGAGCATTCTGGCAGCACGAGAGCTACGACCATGTGGTGCGGAACGCTGAGGAATGCGAGCGCATCGTAGCTTACATCCTAAATAATCCGGTCAAAGCGGGGCTGGTCTCAGAATGGGAGGACTGGCCGTTTAGTTGGCTTGTAGGTCGAAATTAAATTTCGACCCACTACATCGCCGAAATTTAATTTCGGCCTACGTTGGTCGAAATTGAATTTCGATAATGTTAGGTCGAAATTGAATTTCGACCTACAAGGAGGGGGCGATGAATTCCATCCCCGATCTCATCGACAACCGCAAACACATCCTCGCTCAGGCCCTGCGCAGCCTATTGGCTTCCCATAGAAACTTGCAGGGAGAGGAAACCATCCCCCGGCTAGACGTGGTCACTGCCTTTTTCAACCTAGGGGGGTTGGAGGAGATAAAGCCAGAGATCGCAAACGTGGCCAAGCTGCGCCTCCTGCTTGGTAAGGAACAGGAGCAATCTTTCCTTGTAGGGGAACACCTGCTCTCAGAGTTGGAAAAAGCCACCGCCCAAGGCAAGGTCAGCTCTCAAGAGATCGCCCACTGGCGCGCCTTTCTCGCTTCTGAAACCGTGGAGGTGCGCTACTATAAAGAGGCCTTTGTCCACGGCAAAGCCTACATCATCGAGGGGGTGCCTACCGTGGGTTCCCTGGGCATCGTAGGCTCCTCCAACTTTACTGGTGCGGGCCTCACTCGAAACCTCGAGCTGAACGCCGTGCTCAAGCAGGACGCCGCCGTTGATGCCCTCAAGGAATGGTTCGAGAACCTCTGGGCCGAGGCCGAGGATTACAAGACAGAGTTATTGGAGCTCTTGGAGCGCTTTACCCGGGTCTATACGCCGTACGAGATCTATATCAAGGTCATCTACGAGGCCCTGCGCGACCGCCTGGACCAAGACCTGGAGGAGAGAAAGGGCCAACCCTCACCTATCGCTCTGGCCGATTTTCAACGCGATGGCTACCTGGCCGCCAAAGAGATCCTTGAAAACTATGGCGGGGTCATCATCGCCGATTCGGTGGGCCTGGGCAAGACCTACCTGGCCCTTCGGCTCTTGGAGGATTATGCCTATCACGGGCGACAGACGGCCCTGGTCATCTGCCCAGCCGCCCTCCGCGATACAGTTTGGGAGCCCCTCTTGCGGCAGTTTGCCATCCCTGGCAAGGTCCATTCGATGGAATGGATCAGCCAGAAAAAAGTGCCCACCGAGGAACTTGCCAGGAATTATCAGATCATCGTGGTGGACGAAAGCCATAACTTTCGCAACCACCAAACGAACCGCTGGTCGAACCTCTTTGAGGTGATTCGCAACGGCCTGCCAGAGAAGAAGGTGATCCTCCTCACCGCTACGCCGGTGAACAACACCGTCTTTGATCTCTACAACCAGCTGCGCTTGATCACCCGGGATGATCGGGGCTTTCTGCGCTCTGTAGGCATCACGGACCTTTTCCAATACTTTCGCCAGGCTGAGCAGAACAGAGAGGCTCTCTATGAGGTGCTCGAGGCGATGGCCGTGCGGCGAAGCCGCCACTTTATCCGCACGAACTATCCCAACGCCCAGATCGATGGGGAAAAGATTCACTTTCCCGAGCGAAAACTGCATACCGCCCGCTACAGCCTCAAGGCCATCTATGGTCCGGACCTCTACCGAAAGATCGCTCAAACCATCGAGAATCTGCAACTAGCCCCCTACCAGGTGGAGACCTACCGCAAAGACCTGGCCCGGGCTCGCAACTGGGCCAAGCAGCTCTCCCTCTTTGAAGCGACCCAAGAGGAAGACGAAGGAACACTCCGACGCTTCCAAGAAGCCCTTGGCTGGTCTGAAAAGAAAGTAAGAGAATTTCTCTTCACCCTTGGCCGCCAGACGGCCTTGGCCCACATCATGCGGGTGCTCTACCTCAAACGCCTGGAATCCTCCGTGGAGGCCTTGCGCATCTCTTTGACGCGTCTGCGGCACTTTTTACAGACTTTCCTCAAGTTCCTGGATCAGGGGCGTCTTCTCAGCGCCCAAGATTACCACCAATTGATGCAATGGGAGGATTCCTGGGATGAGGAGGGAGAATCCTTGGATTTGGAGGCCTTTCTCACCGAACTCCAACCTCTCCCCTCCGAGCGCTACGACCTACAAGAGATTCGTCAGGACGTGCAGGCCGATCTCCAGGCCATCGAAGAGATCCTCGGCGAGCTGAAGCGAGAGCGAGCCGACGACAAGTTGGAGGCCCTCAAAAAGCTCCTTACCTCGGCGGAGCTCCGTGGCAAAAAGGTGGTGGTCTTTTCTTACTTTAAAGATACCGCCCGCTATTTATATCAGCAGTTGAAAGAAGATGAGCACTTTCTCTCTGCCCTGGGACATCGGCGCATCTCCATTGTAGATAGTAACGTCAAGCCCGAGGAGCGGCGGGGGCGCATCGTCCGCTTTGCCCCCAAGGCCAACGATCAGGACCTGCCCCCTGAGGAACAGATCGACCTCCTCATCAGCACGGATGTGCTCTCTGAGGGGCAGAACCTACAGGATGCCCAGGTGCTCATCAATTATGACCTCCACTGGAACCCCGTGCGCATGGTGCAGCGGGTGGGCCGGTTGGATCGTATCGGCTCTCCGCATTCGGTCATCCATGTGTACAACTTTTTCCCCGAAGAGGAGTTAGAGGAGCTCCTCGGCCTCCTGGAGAGGCTTCAAGAGAAGCTCGAGGCCATCAACCGTACAGTGGGCTTGGATGCCTCCGTTTTGGGAGAAAAGCCCAACCCGATGGATTTCAACATCCTGCGCCGTCTGCACCAAGAGGATGAAGAAACCCTCAGCGAACTAGAGGGGATACGTGAGCTGACGGTGGGTGAGTTCCTCAAACAGGATCTGCTCCACTTTCTCAAAAAGCTGGGTGAGGAAAGGCTCAAGCGTATCCCGCTGGGTATGGGGACGGCACGCAAAAGCCCAGAGGGAAAGCGAGGCTTTTTCGCAGCCTTTCGCAACCCACAGACCAGCCAACATCACTGGCTCTTTTACGATGAGCAAAAGGACCAGATCATCGAGCGCCGCCTAGAGGCCATCTCGGCCATCCGTTGCACCCCCGAGGAGCCAGCAGAGCCCCTGCCGGAGGATTTTGACCCCCGGCCATACATCCAGCGGCTGCGCAAGCACCTCTGGAACCGCATTCGGGCCACCGAAGTCCTGCCAAGCAAGTTGCCCTCTCCCCAGAGACAAGCTATCAATTGGCTGAACACCCAGCTCCCCTCTGCAACAAGGAACCATCTGCTGCAGTACTTGGCCCGCCCTCTCACTGGGGCAGATCTCAAGGCGTTCCAACGCCTTTGGCGCTCACGTAAGGATTGGCCCCTCGACAAATGGTTGACTCGCCTCAGTGAATTTGCGGCAGAACATCCACACCCCCCAGCAGCCTCTACAGGAGAGAGCTCCCTTGCCCCAGCCGCCGAAGAGGAGCTCGTCTGCATCGCCTGGATGGTTGTTGGTCGAAATTAAATTTCACTACGTAACACAGGCTTTAGCCTGTTGGTCGAAATTAAATTTCGACCAACGCCTCCACTGCCTGGCGCAGGCGGCGGAGCACCCGCTCGCGGCCGAGAATGGCCAGCGTGCCAAAGAGCGGCGGAGAGACGCGCTTGCCCGTGCAGGCCACTCGCAGGCAGCCAAAGAACTGCCGCGGCTTGAGCCCCAGTTCCTCGCCCAGGGCGCGCAGCTCTCGTTCCAGAGTCTCCTCGTCAAAGGCCTCCAACCCCTGCAGCCGAGCCTCAGCTGCTCGCAATGCCGCCAAGGTAGAGGTGCGGTCCATCTTTTTCTGGATGAGCTCCTCTGCGGGGTAGCTGATCTCCTCCTGAAAGACGAAATCGGTCAGCGCAAGGGCATCGTTCAGCGTCTTGATCCGCTCGCGAATGAGGGGCACCAGCTGGAGGACCGTCCCAATATCCGCCTCGATCCCCGCCCGCCGGTAGACGCCCATCAGACGTCCGGCCAGGTCGTTCGTGCCCAGGTTGCGGATGTAGGTGGCGTTCATGTGCTCCAGCTTGTCGTAAGAGAAGGAGCTGGGCGACTTGCTCACCTTCTGCAGGTCAAAGTAGCGGATGAGCTCATCGCGGGTAAAGAATTCGGTCTGCCCATCGTACGACCAGCCCAAGAGGGCGAGAAAGTTCACCAGCGCCTCGGGCAGGTAGCCCGCCTCGCGGAATTCGCGCACAAAGGTGAGCATCTCTTGGCCGCCGGGCAGCTTTTTCTTGCGTTTACTCAGTTTGCCCTTGCCAGAGGGGTCCAAGATGGTCGGCAAATGCACCTGGATGGGCATCTCCCAGCCAAAGGCCCGGTAGAGGAGCACGTGCTTGGGCACGGAGGAGAGCCACTCCTCCCCCCGCAGAATGTGGGTAATGCCCATCAGGTGATCATCGATGACGTTGGCCAGGTGATAGGTGGGGAACCCGTCCGACTTGAGCAATACGAGGTCATCGAGCAGGCGGTTCTCTACCGAGATATGCCCCCGCAAAAGGTCGTCGAACTCGGTGGTGCCCTCCAGGGGCACAGCCAGGCGGATCACCGGCACGATGCCCTGGGCCTCGTATTCGGCGATCTGCTCGCGGGTGAGGTAGCGGCAATGGCGGTCGTACCCTGGCGGGATGCCCTTGGCCCGCTGCTCCTCGCGCAGGCGGGCCAGCCGCTCCGGCGAGCAATAGCAACGGTAGGCCTTGCCCTCGCGGACGAGCTGCTCAGCATACTGCCGATAGATCTCTACCCGGTCCGACTGGTAATAGGGGCCATACTCCCCACCGATCTCGGGGCCCTCATCCCAGCAGAGGCCCAGCCAGCGCAGGCCCTCGAGGAGATCGGGCAGGGCATCGGGCTGGTAGCGCGTGCGGTCGGTATCCTCAATGCGCAGGATAAAGCGCCCCCCATGGTGGCGGGCAAAGAGCCAATTGTAAAGGGCCGTGCGCGCCCCACCCACGTGAAAATAGCCCGTGGGGCTGGGAGCAAAGCGCACGCGGACGGTTTGTTCAGCCATAGGTCCTCCCTTGTCGGTATTCGTTCTCTGGCCCACCCCGGCAGCCCCTCAGAGGAGGTTTGCCTCGGGGCGGCGGCGATGCCGGGCCACGCTCTGGGCAATGCCCAGGGCCATCAAGGTGGCGATGAGGCTGCTCCCCCCATAGCTCACCAGGGGCAGCGGCAACCCAGTGACGGGCAGGAGGTTCGCGTTCATCCCCAAGTTGATGAGCGTCTGCACGAGGATCATCGTGGCCACGCCTGAGGCGATCAGCGCCCCAGAGCGATCCGGCGCCGAGCGGGCGATGCTCAGCAGCCGCAGGACGAGCAGGGCAAAGAGGATCAGGAGCACCACGGCCCCCGCAAAGCCCAGCTCCTCCGCCAAGACGGAAAAGATGAAATCGGTGTGGCGCACCCGCAAAAAGTGCAGCTGGCTTTGGGTGCCCCGAAAGAGTCCCTTCCCCCAGAGCCCCCCCGAGCCAATGCTGATGAGAGCCTGGGTCACGTTGTAGCTGGCCCCGGAGGGATCGCTCCCAGGAAAGAGAAAGGTAATGATGCGCTTACGCATATAATCCTTCAGCTGGAACCAGATAAGCGGCGCCGCGGCCACCCCCAGGAGCAAGAAGATGAGGATGTGTCGCCAGCGCACCCCAGCCAAAAAGATCATCCCCACCCAGATGGCCACCAAGATGACCGCCGTGCCGAAATCGGGCTGCAGGTAGATGAGCATCGCCGGCGGCAGTATCAAGAGGATCGAGGTAGCAAAGGCCCGCGGGCTCTCAAGGTTCTCCTTCTCATCGCCCAGGCAGCGAGCCAAGACGAGAATCATCAGCAGTTTGCTCACCTCCGAGGGCTGCACATCGACAAAGCCCACCCGCAGCCAGCTCTGCGCCCCAAAGGAGCTCCGCCCGATGACCATCGTCACCCCCAGGAGCCCCAAAACGACCAGGTAGAGCCAGAGGTAGTGGCGCACCCAGAGGTGGTAATCCACCATCTGGAGGATGAAATAAAACACCAACCCCACCCCCGCAAAGAGGAGTTGGCGGAAGGCGAGGTTCTCCAGCAGGGGCCCCTCGGCAAGCCGGGGGCCGCCGCTGGCGCTATAGACCATCACCACCCCAACGGCAACCAGGGCCAGGGTGATGAGGAAAAGCTGCCAATCGAAACGCCAGATGCGCGCGTGCATAGCTTTTGGCCTGGCCGCCGCATGGGCACGGCCGCTAGAGATCAGCGTCCCCATCGGCCCAACCGCCCCCAAAAGCCTCTGCGGCCCTCTAAGATGGGGATAAAGGGCACCTCCTCGCCCAATAGGCGACGGGCCATATTCATATAGGCCTTGGCCGCCAAGGAGCGGCGCTGATGGGCGATGGGAACGCCCTTGGTATTCGAGACGAGCACCTCCTCCTCCTCGGGGATGATGCCCAACAGCTCGATCGCCAGCCGATCCAGCACCTGCTCCGGAGAGAGCATCTCCCCTCGGCGCACCAGATCAGGGCGGATGCGGTTAATCACCAGGCGCAGCGTGCTGTGCCCCTGCGATTCAAGGATCCCCAGGACGCGGTCTACATCCTGCACCGAGGCGACATCGGGCGTGGTGACGAGGATGAACTCATCGGCCGGGGCCACCGCATTGCGAAAGCCCGCCTCGATCCCCGCCGGCGAGTCGATGAGGATGAAATCGCATTCGCCGCGCAGCTGCCCACAGACGCGCACCATATCCGCTGGGCTGACGGCCGATTTATCGCGGCTTTGGGCCGCGGGGAGCAGATAGAGCTCGTCCATCACCTTATCGCGGATGAGGGCCTGCCGCAGGCGACAGCGCCCCTCCACCAGGTCGACGATGTCATAGATGATGCGGTTCTGCAGGCCCATCACCACATCGAGGTTGCGCAGGCCGATATCCGTATCGACGACGACCACCCGCTGCTTCAGGCGGGCCAGGGCCACGCCCAGGTTGGCCGTCGTCGTCGTCTTGCCCACGCCTCCCTTGCCGGAGGTGATGGTGATCACTCGTGTTGGCATCTGGCTATATCACTCCTCGCGGAATCGCATTCCAGGGTTCCACGACGATGGCCCCATCGCGCACATAGGCCACCTCGGGATAGATCTCCTTACGGCGGTCGTCCTCCTCGGGCCGGGCGATGAGCCCAGCGATGCGCAGCTGCAACGGCGCCATCTCGAGGGCACAGATCACCGCCGACTCATTGCCCATCGAGCCGGCATGGGCAATGCCATAAAGCCTCCCCCAGACGATGACATCCCCGCCCGCGACGACTTCCCCGCCGGCGTTCACATCGCCCAGGACGACGATGTGCCCCGTATGGCGCACCACCTGCCCAGAACGGACGACATGGCGGATGAGCACCCCCCGACTGCCATCCAGGGGATTGCTCCACTGCTGTGGCGCTTCGGGGCGCGGAGCCTGTTCCGCCGTCTGCGGCGAGCCGGTGAGCAGGCGCAGGCCCAGCATCTGGGTGGCCCGGCGGGTGGCCTCGTTCGTGGTGACCACGGTGCGCAAGACCATCCCATGGGCGCTGAGCAGCTCCCCGATGCGGGCGATCTCTTCCTCCGCCAGAGCGCGGTCGCCCACCTCTAGGG
>JAGGYI010000204.1 GCA_021162655.1 Anaerolineae bacterium | reverse complement strand
GATGGAGTTCGACGCAACCCCTTTATTTACTTGCCCTGAAGCCAACGGCCCCTAATGCCCGGAATGAGAGTTTACATTCCGGGCCTTTTTATTTTCCTGGAGAGCTGTGGGCGTAGGAGTATTTGTGAGCGTCGGTTGCGGGTTAGCTGTTGGAGACGCGGCCTCTGTAGGAGTCTGTATTCTGGTGGGCTCAGGAGTCGCGCGAGGTTGTGGAGGGGGCGGTGCCAAAGTATGGGTAGGAAGAGGAGAGGGGAGCTTTTGTGTGGGCGAGGGTTGCACTGTAATCGAGGGTACCGGGGTGGATGAGGCTGTTGGCGAAGGGAAAGGCGTCCAAGTGGGGGTAGGGGACAGAGTCCACGTAGGGGAGGGTGTGGCTGTGGGATGACGACGTACCTCTACCCGTGCCCGCGCTTCATAGGTCTGGCCATACCGGCTGAAAACCAAAAGGCGTACTGTATAGGTGCCTCCGCGCAGATTGGAGGTATCCCAGCGGCAGAGAACCCCATCGTAGACAGGAGCTGATATCTGAGGGGTAATTCGCGTCCATTTTTTAGGATCCTTGCCCCGGCCATACTCTAGGGCATAGTAAGTAAAGTTGGGGACCTCGGTGGTGCCACGAAGTTGGATTACCCCTTGCACTGGACCATGAGGAGCCTCGAGGACAACGTGCACTGGCCCTGTATGGATAGGACAGCTTTCCCGCGGTGGCACAGGGAAGCCATGCTCCCGGGCCCAGTCATCCCATTGGGGACCGAGATCCACAAAGGTTTTCTCTTCTACCTGGTCGCGGGGGCAATATTCAGTGGCCAGCTTGCCACTGAGCTTGCAAACAGCCAGTTTGCGGTGAACGGTGCACTCCTCTGGGACGTTTTCCTGGCGGAAGAGCTCCTTCCGTCCCTCTGGGCAAAGTTCAGAGCGTTTTTGCCCCGAAAGGGCACATACCTCGACCTCAACAAGCCCTGGAGGACGTGCAAATTCAGGATGAGGCTTGCCAGCCAAGGCTTGTTCCATGAAATCGTGCCAGATCAGCCCTGCTCCGCGGGCCCCTGAAACCCTCTCCATGGGGGAGTTGTCGCTATTGCCCACCCACACACCGACGACCAATTGAGGCGTATAGCCCACCGTCCAGCTATCGTGATAATCGTCGGTAGTACCCGTTTTGACCGCCGCAGGAAAAGAAAGCTTTAGTGGGCTGTTGTAGCCAAAAGCTCGTGCACGGGCTTGATTGTCCGAAAGAATATCCGTAAGGATGTAGGCCAAGCGCGGATCCATCACTTGGGGAAGCTTTGGGGTGGTTCGAGGGCGAATCACTTTACCCTCTTGATCGGTGATGTAAAGGATCGTACGCGGAGTAACGCGATGGCCACCGTTAGCCAGAGCAGCATAGGCTCCCGTAAGTTCCAAAAGGGTAACTTCGCCACCTCCAAGGGTCAGAGAGAGACCATAATCCATTCGGTTCAGCGAGCGAATACCTAGCCGATGGGTCACCTCCAGAAGGGCTGGCAGACCTATCTGATAGAGAGTAGAGACAGCAGGGATATTGCGGGAACAGGCTAGGGCCGTGCGCAAAGAGATGGGACCGTATTCCTTGTGGTCGTAATTGTGGGGTTTGTAAGGCGGGTTTGCTCCATCAGGGAACTCTTGCTCCACATCCATCAGCATAGTGGCCGCTGTCCATCCCCGCTCCATGGCAGCCAAGTAGGTGAAGGTTTTCAGTGTCGAGCCAGGCTGGCGCAGGCTGAGAGCGACGTTCACCTGGCCATCGATCGACTTGTCATAGAAATCCACACTGCCTAGCATGGCCAAAACGTCGCCTGTGAGGGGATCCATCGCCACTAAAGCGGCATTGGTCGCCTGACGCTTGCGCAAAAGCGCGATCTTTTCTCTTGCGATTCGCTCTGCCAGGTGTTGTAGATCAAGGTCAAGGGTAGTATAGACCTGCAATCCCCCCCGATAGAGCATCTCGGTCCCATAAAGGCGCTCAAGCTGCTCACGCACATACATGACCATATGGGGTGCCTCCATGGTGATCTTGCGTGGAGCTAGATGGAGGGGTTCCGCTTGAGCGGCGAGCATTTCCTTTCGAGTGATAAAGCCGTTCTTGTGCATCAGTTCGAGCACCGTGTTCCGGCGCGCGAGGGCTGCCTGCGGATGAGTATAGGGGTCATATGTAACGGGGGATTGGATCAACCCTGCCAGAAGCGCTGCCTCAGCCAAGCTCAGCTCAGAGACAGGTTTACCAAAATAAGTCTCGGCAGCCGTTCCTACCCCATAGGCCAGATTCCCGAAATAGACCTCATTGAGATAGATTTCAAGGATCTCTTCCTTGCTATAACGCCGTGTAACTTCGGCGGCGAGGATGGCTTCCTTGATTTTACGCGATAAGGTGCGCTCTGGAGAAAGAAAGAGGTTCTTGACCAACTGCTGAGTGATGGTGCTGCCCCCTTGAACGATCTCTCGATAGCGCAGATCGGTATAAAGTGCCCGCGCAATAGCCAAAGGGTTCACGCCAGGATTAGAAAAGAAAGTCTCATCCTCTGTAGCCACCACTGCCTTGATCACCGTCGGGGGAATATCCTCATAGTGCACCAAGGTGCGCCGGCCCCCCAGCGGGTCAAACACTTCAAAGAGCAGTCGCCCGTGCCGATCATAGATCTTGGTGCTCTTGAAGGGTGTCGCCCGTTTGTAGAGCTCCTGGGGGGCCGGCAGCGAGGCCGCATAGTAGGCATAGACGCCCAACGCCCCAGCAATGGCCAAAAGCCCTAAAAAGAGGGAACCGAGAAGCCCCAACAGAACACCCCGCAGGATAACCTGACGGAGGGATGACCGCTGAGGTGAAGGAGGTGGAGAGATCTCCTTCAGGGGCTCCCACGGAGAGTCGGGACCCCCTGAAGAAGCAGACATGGGCTTGCCTTGCTCAAGAGCATTGGGATCGTCCATTGTTCTACTTTGGCCCCTTGGTGTTCTACCCAAAGACGTCTTGCCGAGGGGAAAGGTTCCTTCAGCCTTGGGAGGAGTGGTGCGCACGAGAGGAACGACTGCGTCGGGCGCCATGTTGCTGCCCTAGGCGAGCAAGGGTGCCCAGCAGACGATCTGTTTCTTCATCGATTTCTCCAGGAGGGGCCGTAGCTAGAGGGGTGCCTGCCAGAGGGATAAAAGCATGCGTGCGTACTCGGGCCCCTTTGGATGTCAGATCCTCGATCAAGCGAATAGTTTGCCTCCGATCCTCCGCTGTCTCCCCAGGGAGGCCAAAGATGACATCAACATTGGGCACTAGCCCATGGCGCAGAATGATCTCGCAGGCTCGGTACACATCGCCTACGGTATGCCCCCGATGCATCGCTCGAAGAATCCGCTCACTACCTGACTGGGCCCCGACGGTGATGTTGCGGTTGCCCGCCAGGCGTTTGATAAGAGCAATGGCCTCCTCGCTGACCATTTCGGGGCGCACCTCTGAGGGAAAAGAGCCCAAATAAGTCCGCTCCTTCCCCACTATGCGGCCCACGCGCAAAAGCAATTCTTCAACAGCGGCCAAGTTCACCTCTCTCCCATTAGGGG
>JAGGYI010000128.1 GCA_021162655.1 Anaerolineae bacterium | reverse complement strand
GTGCAGGAGCTCTTTGATGGCGACATAGCGTCCCATTCCCTCGTCGTACGCAAGGTATACTTGGCCAAAGCCACCCTCTCCGATGACAGAGATGATTTTATATTTTCCTGCAAGTATAGTGCCAGGGGCAAGCACGAAATACCTTCTCCTTTGGGAGCGGCGTTGTTTTGAGGCCTGGTTGTTGGCGCAAGTATAACACTGCCGAAGGTGTGTGGCAATCCCTCGAAATAAAAAGGCTCCCTGCGGCTTTTATTCTACCACAGGGAGCTGAACGGACAAGGGAATCAACGTACGACGATATTCACCAAACGGCCGGGAACATAGATCTCTTTGACGATCTCTTTGCCGGCGATGTGGCGTCGGACGTTGGGTTGCTCCAGAGCCGCTTTCTTGGCTTCATCCTCTGGGATATCGGCAGGCACTTGGAGCCTGGCGCGTACGCGGCCGTTGACCTGGACGACCAGGGTGATTACCTCATCGCGAGCCAGCTCTTCATCATACTTGGGCCAACTTTGCGTGTGGACGCTGTAAGGGCCTCCGATGCGTTCCCAAAGCTCTTCTGTCACATGAGGCATGATGGGAGCCAGCATAAGGATCAGATTACGAATGGCCTCGTCCCATGCTTCAGTGGCATAGACGTTGGTCTCTTTGGCCTTGATGAGGTAGTTGTTGAACTTCATCAGAGCTGCCAAGGCTGTGTTGAACTTGAAATTCTGAAAATCGTTCGTGACGGTTTTGATCGTCTTGTGCATTGTACGGAGAAGGTCGGCGATCTCCTTATCTGAGGCTTTTTCCTTTGGCGCCTCTCGCGGGTCGAGCACTACGGACCAGACTCGATTGATGAAGCGAAAGATTCCTTCAATCCCTGTCGAGCTCCAGCTGCCCCCTTCATCCCACGGGCCGATGAACATGAGGAATGCGCGTACCGAGTCGGCTCCCAAGGTCTGCACATAGTCATCGGGGTTTACCACGTTCCCTCGCGACTTGCTCATCTTTTCGTTGTCTTCGCCCAGGATGATACCCTGGTTAAAGAGGTGAAGCATGGGCTCGTCAAAATCTACCAAGCCGATGTCGCGCATCACTTTGGTGAAAAAACGAGTGTAGAGCAGGTGCATGGTAGCATGCTCGATTCCACCGGTATATTGATCCACCGGGAGCCAGTACTTGCCTTTCTCAGGATCAAAGGGGACGTCTCCCTCATAGTAGGGACTGATGTAGGCATATTGGTACCACGAGGAGCAGACAAAGGTATCCATCGTGTCCGTCTCTCGTTTGGCTGGGCCGCCGCATTTGGGGCAGGTAGTATTCACAAAGCCCTCGTGATACTTGAGGGGAGATTCGCCTGTGGGCGAGAACTTGGCGTCATCAGGCAAGAGCACGGGAAGGTCTTCGTAAGGAACGGGCACGACGCCGCACTTTTCGCAGTAGATAATGGGAATGGGGGCTCCCCAGTAGCGCTGTCGGCTGATGAGCCAGTCGTGCAGGCGGTAGGTCACTTGGAAGTGGCCGATTTCTTTTTCTTCCAGCCATTTTGTAACGGCTTCCTTGGCTTTATCTCCAGGGGTGCCGCTAAATTCGCCAGAATGGATCATCGTGCCGTATTCGGCATGAAAGAGCACATCTCGGTACCACTCGCGGCCATAGAGCAGCTCCATAGTGGTGCGCGCTTGCGAGGCGGCTTTGTCGCCTGCTTGCTGGAGCTTGGCCAGAATCGCTTGGTCAGAAGCCACCGAATCCAAGGTGAGTACTTGGTCGGCAAAGATAAATTGCCATCCACGACCGGCGACTTCTATCCAACCTTTGGGGTGGACGTGCTCTTGGGCCAGCTTCACATATTCATCAAGTTGCTCATCGCCTTTCAGGGTGATGTAAAAGCTCCCCTCTCGTTTCTCAAAAGCGATTCCCGCTCTTTTCAGGGCCTCAGTAAAGCCTTCGCGCACGTGCTTTTCAGGGACTAGGCTCTTGGCAAGGCCATCGGGGCGATCGATGACGGGAATGATGGGGAGGCCATACTTGAGGGCGAACTCGAAATCGCGTTCGTCGTGAGAGGGCACAGCCATGATGGCACCGGTGCCGTAGGTCATGAGCACATAGTCAGCAATCCAGATGGGGATGCGCTCTCCATTGACGGGGTTGATGGCATAAGCTCCGATGAAAACCCCTGTCTTTTCCTTCTCAGTGGAGAGGCGGTCGATCTCGCTCTGACGGGCGGCCTGGTATTTGTAATCCTGAACAGCCTGGCGGTTCTCTGGTGTAGTGAGCTTATCGACCAGGGGGTGTTCAGGTGCTAGAACCATGAAGGTGGCTCCCCAAAGCGTGTCGGGCCGCGTGGTAAAGACCTCGATGGGGTCGTCCTGCTCAGAGCGAAAGACGACGTTTGCCCCTTCGCTGCGCCCGATCCAGTTGCGTTGCATTGTCTTGACACGCTCGGGCCAATCGATCTTGTCGAGGCCTTCGAGGAGCTCTTCGGCATAGTCCGTAATGCGGAAGAACCACTGTTCCAACTCTTTTTTGATCACTGGAGTGCCACAGCGCTCGCAATGCCGGTCCTCTCCCCAAACCTGCTCGCGGGCTAGCGTGGTGTTGCATTTGGGGCAAAAATCTACCGCCGCTTTGGCTCGGTAAGCAAGGCCGTGCTCGTAGAATTTAAGAAAGAACCATTGCGTCCATTTGTAATAGCCAGGCAGGCAGGTGATGGCTTCTCGATCCCAAGCCCACATCGCCCCCATTGAACGCAGCTGTTTGCGCATGCGTTCAATGTTGTCCATCGTCCACTTTTTGGGATGGATGCCATGTTGGATGGCGGCGTTTTCCGCGGGTAGACCGAATGCATCAAAGCCGATGGGGAAAAAGACGTTATAGCCGTTCATGCGCATAAAGCGGGCCCGCGCATCGGAGGGGGCCATTGCATACCAGTGGCCGATGTGTAGGTCGCCAGAGGTATAGGGCAACATTGTAAGGGCGTAATGCTTGGGACGAGAGGGATCCTCAACTGTTCGATATAGACCCGTCTCTTCCCAGCGCTTCTGCCACTTTTTCTCGATCTCTTGGGGGTTGTATTTGGGCCTCTGTGCTCCCTTTGTCATCTTGGCCTCCACATTGCAAGTTTTCGGAAGAACGTCCTTTTATTGGTACAGGTGGGAAGGGAGCCACTGTGCCCCGATGTATCATCATAAGATTCCCCCCAAGCAATAGTGGCCCCCACATCCCATATCGTCCCCTGGGGGAATGAGGGGAGAGCTATGTGCCTAACAGAGCATATCCAGACAACGAGCCGGGCTTATATAATAGAAAAGCCCTCTCGTCTGGGGGACGAAAGGACTGCCACGCTGTTGCTGGGCTGCTCTCGATTCAGTGGAGCTGAGGGGATTCGAACCCCTGACCTCTTGAATGCCATTCAAGCGCTCTCCCAACTGAGCTACAGCCCCAAATATAGGTATTACTCCTGCAGAGATCAAGCTCGCCCCTCTGGCGTTTCACCTCGATGATGGAGCTGAGGGGATTCGAACCCCTGACCTCATCAGTGCGATTGATGCGCTCTCCCGACTGAGCTACAGCCCCTGACCGAGCTACAGTATAAACCGAACGAGGGGGGTTGTCAAATCAACTGGCCCTGCAGCGAGGCTTGACTTTATACCGGGAGCACGATAGAAAGGAAAGCCAGGAGGAATAGACAAGATGCAACCTTGGCAGTTCGTTTGTGTGGCGGATATTCAACCAGGTTCTCCCAAGTCTTTTCGTTACAATCCTTCTTGGATCAAAAACTGGCAGCAGGCCAAAGAGCAGATTCTCGGGATCTCTCCCGAACTTCTTCTTGTTTGCGGGGATCTCACACGAGATGGGAGCATTCATCGGTATGAGTTGGAAGAGATGCACGCTGAATTGAGCTCTTTGCCCTTCCCCGTGCACCTTGTCCCTGGGAACATGGATACAGGGAACAAACACACAGATAGGCCGGGATTACATCGAGGACCTGACCAGTGCACCGATCTGGAGTTGAACGTGACCTCCGAGCAATTGCAGCAGTTTGCTTCGGTCTTTGGACCCCTTTGGTGGAGTTTTGACTATAAGGGGGTGCGCTTTTCGGGCTTTGCGGACGTGGTGGTCAACTCTGGTCTGCCCGAAGAGGCAGAGTTTTGGAGGTGGGCAGAAGAGCAGGCGAAACGCTCCAAGGATGTGCTCTACCACGTTTGGATTATGCATTATCCCCTTTTCCTCGATCGGCCCGACGAGCCAAGTTGGGACATTGAGAGGCACTATTACGAATGGTATTTTTCCATCGATCAGCCGGGGAGGGCCAGGCTTTTAGATCTTTTCAAAGCCACGGGGGCGGATCTTGTTCTCAGTGGTCATGTCCATTGTCATAGGGTAAGGTACGCTGAGGGCATCCGTTTTGAGATCGTTCCTGCCACTTCCTTTGCCCAGTGGGCAGACCGTTGGCCAGATGGCGATCCTACCCTGGGCTTTATGCTTTATACAGTGAGCGAAAGAGGGCTTGAAGGAAGTCTGATTCCTTTGGCGAGGACGTACGACCTCCCAGGCTACGGGCCAGGGGGCCACCCGGCCCCTCACGCACGAGATTATTCTCTTGCCTGGGAAAAGGGGGGCGACCCGAATGAGGTGTAGGTTAGAACTGGGGAGGAAGTGATGCCGATCTTTGATATTCTTGATTACGGTGCCCGCCCGGACGGGGAAACGCTGAACACTGCTGCTATCCAAGAGGCAATCGACGCCTGCCACCAGGCAGGCGGAGGGCGCGTCTTTTGTGGCCCTGGGCGCTTCCTGACGGGTTCTCTGGAGCTCAAGAGCCATGTAGAGCTTTACTTGGCCGCCGGTTGCACCCTCGTTGGCAGCCCTCGTCTGGAGGATTATTCAGATTTGAAGGTTGAGGGCTTTATCGGGGAAAATGCTCCCGAAGGGAGCATAAAAAGCCTCATCCGCGCGGTGGATGCCCAAGATGTGGCCATCATTGGGCCAGGGAGGATCGAAGGCTCTGGCTTGGCTTTCTATGATACTAGCGCCATGGTGGGCCGTTTCTTTCGCAAACCACGTACTCCTCGCCCTCGGATGGTGATGTTTTACAGATGTCAGGATGTGCGCTTTGAAGAAACATCCTTTGTAGATTCCCCTTGTTGGACCTTTTGGTTGATGCAGTGTGAGCGGGTACGCATTCATCGAGTAGTCATCTTGGGCGACCAGCGGATGATTAACAACGATGGAATCGACATAGATTCGTGTAAGGACGTTGTCGTCAGCGATTGTGTAATCAAGACGGGAGACGACTGCTTGGTGTTACGGGCCATTGATCAGATGTTTGCCTCTCCAAAGCCCTGTGAGAGTGTCGTTGTGAGCAATTGTGTTCTCGATAGCTGGTGCCAAGGGGTACGGGTAGGTTGCCCCAGCGACGGGACTATTCGCCAGTGCACTTTGACGAACTTGACGATTCAAAGTGCCAATAACGGCATTCTTTTTGAGAATCCCAGGCGTTACCTCTGGCAGGGGCTTGGGCGGGCCAATGTGCAGGATATCCTCTTCTCCAACGTGGTCATTCACTGTGCGGGGGCACCAATCCGGATCTCTGTGGAAGAAGGGATCAGGCTGCGATACTTGGGGCGGTTGACTTTTTCTCACATGCGCATGTACGGTGGGAAGGCCTGTATGGTAGCGGGGAGCGCTGAGACGCCCATACAAGATGTGCGTTTCGAGGATGTGCAGCTCAAAGTGGCTGAGGAGGAGGCTTTGATTTGCCGGCATTGCCATGGAATCAAACTAGTGAATGTTGAGGTGAGCAGTCCTCGGGGGGAGGGAGAGCCCCAGCCCGGGTAACTTGGCAAAAACGGACGCCTGTGGTAGAATACAAGCGTCGTGGTGGGCGTAGCCGAGTGGTCTAAGGCATCTGGTTGTGGCCCAGAAGACCGTGGGTTCGAATCCCACCGCTCACCCCAAGGAGGCCTCCTGAGGCGTAAGCCGCAGGAGGCTTTTTTCGCTCAAATAACTCGCTGATCCCCAGGGGAGGTTCGGTACAGATCGTGCTGCGCTTTGTTCTGCGGCGAGTGCTTCTCGCTCTTGCTGTCCTTTTGCTCATTAGCTACGTTTCCTTCTTTACCCAGGATTTGGCCATCCAAGCGCGTCTGGGGCAAGCGATGCCACCGGGGCAGGTTGCTAAGCAAGCCCTTCACGATACCTTTCAGCTTTGGCGTGATCTTGCTCATGGGAAGCTGGGTACCTATGATGCTCGTATGGGGCATTGGAGGGTGCGTACTCCCCGCCCTTTGGATGCTCTTTTGGGCACCTTGCTTTGGAATAGTATAGGGCTTCTCCTTCTGGCGATGGTCCTAGGTGGCCTTGTTGGCGGGCTTTTGGGCGCTTTGGCGGCTGCTGCTAGGCGGCGGAGCTTTTCCTTGGGGCTGCTCCTTCTCTCCATTGTGGGCATCT
>JAGGYI010000081.1 GCA_021162655.1 Anaerolineae bacterium | reverse complement strand
GCGATGAACCTCGATGTCTCACAAAAAGGGGAAACTCAACTTGTTCCTCCTGTGGCAGTCGTTGTAAGAGATCCCTTGGCTTCTCTCCAGCGTTTCGCGCGCGTGCGGCGAGAAGCAGCTAGGGGATTGCGTGTGGTGGGGGTGACGGGAAGTGTAGGCAAAACGACGGCCAAAGAGTTGATAGCCACCGTTCTTGAGCAAAGGTATCGTGTGCTCAAGAGTTGGGGGAATTATAATAATGAGATAGGATTGCCGCTCACTCTGATGGATCTAGAGCCTTCTCACCAGTATGCCGTTTTGGAGATGGGCATGTACGCTCAGGGGGAGATTGCCCAGCTTTGTGAAATTGCTCAGCCCCAAATAGGGGTGGTGATGAATGTAGAGCCAGTGCACTTGGAAAGATTGGGAAGCATCGAGCGCATTGCAGAGGCCAAGGCAGAATTGGTTGAAGCGTTGCCTCGCGACGGAGTTGCTGTATTGAATGGCGATGATCCGCGTGTTCGGGCGATGGCTTCCAAATGTATGGGTGAGGTGGTTACCTTTGGATTGGGTCCAGAGAACGATCTTTGGGCTGAGAAGGTGATGAGCAAGGGGTTGGAGGGAGTTCGCTTTCTCGCCCGTGCTGCCTCACGGTTCGCTGGGCGCGGTGGTGCAAAAGAATTACGCCTTCGAATGCTTGGGCGCCATGTGGTAATGCCAGCCCTCGCCGCGGCTGCGGTGGGGCTACTAGAGGGCCTCTCTTGGGAGGAGATCGCTCAGGGATTAGAAAAAGTGGGCTATGGGTTGCGGCTTGTACCGAAACGAGGCAAAAACGGGATCCTTTTACTTGATGATACGTATAATGCGAGCCCTCCCTCTACTATTGCCGCTTTGGAAGCAATGGCAGAATTGCCGGGAAGACATATTGCTGTTTTGGGCGATATGCTTGAATTAGGGACTTGGGAACGCCGGGGACACCGAGAGGTAGGTAAGCGATGCGCTCACTTGGTTGATGTGTTGATTGCCGTCGGTGAGCGAGCTCGCTGGATCGCTGAGGGGGCCCTTGAGGCGGACATGCCCTCGGGGTCGGTCCATTGGGTGAAGACAAACAAGGATGCTACTATTCTGTTGGAGGAGATTATGCGCTCGGGAGACAATGTGTTGATAAAAGGCTCTCGCGGGATGGCGATGGAAGAGATTGTTGAGGCGTGGGAGGAGAGAGACTAGATGAGAGCCGCGCTTCTTTTTGGGGGAATAAGCTTCCTTCTCTTGGTGCCTTGGGGAGATGCAGTGATTCAGGCCCTCCTCCGGCGGGGTGCAGGCAAGCGAATCCGCCTCGATGGGCCTGCTTCTCATCAAGTGAAAGCCGGTACCGCTACGATGGGAGGACTCTATTTTCTCGCCGGCATAGTTTTGGCAACCTTGG
This sequence comes from Anaerolineae bacterium, assembly GCA_021162655.1. Taxonomy (GTDB): domain Bacteria; phylum Chloroflexota; class Anaerolineae; order UBA1429; family UBA1429; genus JAGGYI01. The sequence continues at coordinate 3,073 of JAGGYI010000081.1, read as the reverse complement.
TGATCTGGGTTTGCTGGGGCTATATGCGGCCGTTCCTTGTTCTTTTGGCGATGCTATGTTATGGCGCGTTGGGTGCTTTCGATGATCTCCAGGGATTACGGGATAGAACTGGAGTGGGTTGGCTAGCTCGGGCCAAGTTCCCAGCCCAATGGGGGGTAGCTTTGGCTTTAGCTTTGATCTTTTATTGGAGCACTGAGCAGCATCTGCTTGTCTTTCCCTGGAGCAACCAGGTTATGGAGCTGGGGTGGTGGTTTGTACCGTTGGCCATGCTTCTGTTTGTGGCTACTGCGAATGCTGTCAATCTCACTGATGGCTTGGATGGTCTGGCAGGAGGAGCATCGGTCATCGCCTTTGTGGCTTATGGAGTGCTGGCGGCCCAGGTCAAAGCACAGGGACTGGCTCTTTGGAGTTTCGCTGTGGCGGGAACCTTGCTGGCTTTTCTCTGGTTCAATGTGCATCCGGCGCGGGTGTTTATGGGGGATACAGGCTCCGAGGCTTTAGGAGCAGGGCTTGCAGGGATAGCGCTGCTCTCAGGGCATTGGCCGCTTCTTCCTTTGATCGGGATTGTCTTCGTAGCGGAAGCGCTTTCCGTTATCCTTCAGGTGGGCTACTTTAAATTCACTCGGCACCGATATGGAAGAGGGCGAAGGATTCTGCTCATGGCCCCGCTACACCATCACTTTGAGTTGAAGGGATGGGCAGAAGAGCAGGTTACGGCCCGTCTGTGGATCGTGGCTGCGGTTGCTGCCTTGATTGGCGTGGCTTTGGGGATGAAATGATGCTCAGGGTAGAGGCGTTGCAAGGGTTAAAGGCAGTAATTATAGGTGTGGCTCGTGAGGGAGTGGCTTTGGCTCGCTTTCTTTGCCACTATGGAGCCGATGTGATTTTAAGTGACCTCAAGCCAGCAGAGATGCTTGCCGAGCAGCTGCAAAAGATCCGGGGATTGCCTCTTCACTTAGTGTTGGGGGGGAATCCTCTCGAACTACTCGAGGGTATTGATGTACTGTTTGTCAGCCCTGGAGTACCTCCTTCTGCTCCCATCATCCAGGAAGCACGGCGCCGAGGAATACCTATAAGCAGTGAGCCCAGGCTTTTCACGCAACTTTGCCCCGTGCCTATTGTGGGAATTACTGGTTCCAGTGGCAAGACCACAACCACTTCTCTTGTGGGAGAGATGTTCCGAGCAGCGGGTAAAGACGTCTGGGTGGGGGGTAACATAGGCAAGCCCCTTCTGGAGAGAGTGCTTGACGAACCCTATCCTTCGGTGGCGGTGATGGAGCTCTCGAGCTTTCAGTTAGAGCTTTTCTCTCCTGATTATCAAGGAGCTGATGTCCGAACTTGTCGCTCTGAGCGCTCCCGAGTCGTTTCCCTTGAAGGGTGGAGCCCGCACATTGCTGCTATTACAAACATCACGCCTAATCATCTTGATCGGCATCTGACCATGGAGAACTATGTTCGGGCCAAAAGGAACATCCTTGCCTTTCAGAAAGAGGATGCTTGGGCCATTCTGAACACGGATGATCCTCGTACTTGGGCCTTAAGTGCCGAGGTCAAGGGAGGGTTACTCGGCTTCGGCCTTCAGAATGCAAGAGATCAGGGAGCCTTCTTGCGGGGGGGGGCACTCGAGGTGCGGTATGTGGGGCGAGAGCAGGTGCTCTGCCAGCGAAGAGAGATCAAGCTGCGGGGGCAGCACAACGTGGCTAACATTCTTGCAGCAACCTGTTGTGCTTTGGCTGCCGGGTTGGATATAGAGTCAATAAGGGAAGTTGCTACAAGCTTCTCTGGAGTCCCCCATCGTTTAGAGCCGGTACGACGCTGGCGCGGGGTACTTTTTATCAACGACTCGATTGCCACCTCTCCGGAGAGAGCTATGGCGGCTCTGCGGTCTTTTTCTGAACCTCTGGTCCTCTTGGCAGGGGGGAGGGATAAACATCTTCCCTGGGATGAGTGGGCCGAGTTGGTCTGGGAGCGTGTGCGAGTGGTGGTGGCTTTTGGGGAGGCGGTGCCGATCATTGAGAAGGCCCTTGCCCAGGTTGCGGAGCAGCGCAAAGGGATTTCTCAAGGACCTCAGTTCTACCAGGTGGAAACGTTAGAGGAGGCTGTGCGGTTAGCTGCCCGAGAGGCAAAGCCTGGAGAGGTGGTTCTTCTTTCACCTGGGGGAACAAGTTTCGATGCTTTTGAAAATTTTGAGGAGCGGGGCCGGGCATTTCGGGCCTTGGTTGCCGCACTCTAAGGAGGGCTGAGCTTGAAGCTTTGGCGGGGATCTCGGACTGATTGGGGGCTTTTGCTCATCGTTATAGCCTTGGTAGTTGTGGGCCTGGAGATGGTTTTTAGTGCCTCCTATGGGTTTGCTCTCTCCCATGGGGAGGCGGAGGCAAGGCAGCGCGTCTATTTCTTTCGCCGGCAAGCTATCTTTGCGCTGGGAGGCTTGATAGCTTTGCTAGTCTTTTGGCGCATCGATTATCGCCTATATCGTCGGTACGCTGTCCACATCTTGGTGGCAACCGTCGTAGTGTTGCTGGCAATGGCAATCTTGGGAAGAAAGGTGCAGTTCGGCCGCTGGGTGTTTTGGAAGCAACGCTCAGTGCAGCCGGTAGAGGCTGCCAAGGTAGGGGCCATTATCTATATCGCTGTTTGGTTAGAAGCACGAGGGAAGGATCTACGTAATATCACTTTGGGGCTTGTTCCCTTTGCAGTGCTCTTGGGGGTGATTGCGGGACTCGTTGCTGTGCAGCCAGATTTCTCGACGGCCGTCTTGCTTGTTGGCACGGCTACTGCTATGTTCTTTGTGGCGGGGGCGGACGTTAAACAATTACTTATTGGGTTTCTCGTTGGTGGAGTAGCTTTGGCTTTGGTGGCCCTTGCTGCAGGATATCGTTACGTGCGCATCGTGGATTGGTGGCGTGGTCCTCTGAGTGATCCACAGGGGGGAGGATTTCAAAGAGTGCAATCTCTGGTCGCTTTAAACAGGGGGCACTGGCTAGGAGTTGGACTGGGGCAAAGTGAACAGAAATATATCATTTATGCTCCTCATTCTGATTGCATTTTTGCCATTATAGGGGAAGAATTTGGT
>JAGGYI010000246.1 GCA_021162655.1 Anaerolineae bacterium | reverse complement strand
TTTAACGAGATGAGCCCACCCCTCTGTGATGCCCTTCTAGAGATCAACAACTCGTCCCAGATCCTCCGCCAGCTGGTCGATGGGAATCTCTTTACCTTCCCCTTGGATGCTGAGGGCAGCTGGTACCAGTATCATCAACTCTTTCGAGAGTTCCTCCTAGCCAAGTTCCAGCGCGACGAGCCCGAGCGCTATCGCCAGCTCTGCCTACGCCAGGCCGAGATCATGATCCACCAAGGGCAATGGCAGCACGCCATCGAGAGCTATCTCTCGGCCCAGGCCTACGAAGAGGCGGCAAAGGCCATCGAGGCGATAGCCAGCGAAACGTTCGACAGAAGCCAATGGGACGCACTCAAGAGTTGGATCGACGCCCTTCCGGAGGAGATCAAGGAAAGACATCCCCGCCTGCTCTTCTTTCGGGGCAAGATCTATGCCGAACAAAGCCAGCCAGACCGGGCCATCAACGTTCTCCAGCATGCCTATGCGCTCTATCTAGCCCAAGGAGACGAGATTGGGGCAGCTCGCGCCCTCAGCCAACAGGGCATCGCCCATCGCTTCCGCGGGGAGTTCCATCGAGCCATCGACATCCTCAAACAAGCCCTCGAGATGGCTGAGAAAAAGGACCCCTTTGCGGCGCTGCAGGCACATCATCAGCTTGGCATTACCTACAATCTGCAAGGGCAGTTCTCTAAAGGTCTCGTTGAATTGCACCATGCGCTAAAAATTGCCGAGGAAAGTGGCGACGACATCAACGCCGCTTTTATTGCCCACGACCTGGGTACCAGCGAACTCACCTTGGGAGAACTACGTCAGGCCCAGCGCCACTATCACCGGGCCCTCATGCACTGGCGCAAGATCGGGAACCTCAGCTCCCTCTCTTCTACCCTGCAAGGCTTGGGGCTCATCCACCAATACCTTGGGCAGTACGCCGAGGCCAGTTATCGCTTTGAAGAGGCCTTGGAAAAAGCTCGCCAAGCCGCTGATACCCGCCTCGAGGCCTATGCATTAACGAACCAAGGAGACCTGCAGCGAGATACGGGCAAATACAAAGAGGCTCTGGCCAGCTACCAGCAAGCCCTGGAAGCGGCCGCGCGGGCCCAGGCCAGCCACCTCATCCTCTACATCCTCATCGCCAGCGGAGACGCCCACCGCCTCGCGAAAAACCTAGCGCGGGCCCGCCAGGTACTCACCGAAGCGCTGGACCAAATCAACGAAAAAGAGACACCCCTCGAGGCAGGGCTCTGCCATTTGGCCTTGGGAGCCCTAGCCAGCGACGAAGGGCAATTAGAGGAAGCCCAAAGGCACCTCCAGCAGGCGCAAGCCCTCTTTGAAGCGTTGGACACCAAGCGAGAGCTAGGACGCACACACCTCCAATTGGCCCTCCTAGCCCACCGCCGTAGAGACAAAACCCAAGCGAAAAGCCACCTCCAGGAGGTAGGGCACCTCGTCAAAGAGATGGGCTCGCACCAGTTCATCGTGGCCGAAGGGCCAAACATCCTCCCCCTATTGAGCCATGCTGAGGAGGAGAGCATCCCCGGGCTCGACTATGCCCGCATCCGCAGCGAGCTGGAGCAGCTCTTCCCCCAGACGCGCCCAACCACCCGCATCAGGATCATCCACACCTTTATGCCCCTCGAATTCCTCGCCCTTGACGGCAGCCAAGTGCTCAAGGAAGGCCGGGTGGTTACCTCCTGGGAATCCACCATCGCGCGCATCGCCGCCTTTCTCTTTGCCGCCCATCCCCAGGGGCTGCATCGCGAACAGGTCATCGAGCTCCTCTGGCCCGAGGTGAACCCTGCCAAAGGGAACAGCCTCTTTCACTCCACAATGCACCGAATACGACGTGCCCTCTCCAAAAAGGTCATCATTTACCAGAAGGGCGTCTATCGCTTGAATCCCGAGCTGACCTACCGCTACGACGCTGCCGAGTTTCAACGCCTTGCCAAGCTGGGCCAGGGGGAGAGCGAGGCCGCCCACCTCGCCCGGCAGGAGGCTATCGCCCTCTACCGCACGCCCTTTTTGGAGACCTGCGAGCTTGAATGGTGTGCGAACACACGCCTAATGCTTGCCCAGGAACTGATCGAGCTGCTTCTCAAAGAAGGGGCCTACCTCGCCAGCCAGGAACCTCCCGAGGCCGAGGCCCTCTACCTACGGGCAGCGGGCTTGGAGCCCTATGATGAACGCGCCCAGCGGGGGCTGATGTGGTGCCGGGCCAAACGGGGAGACCGGGCAGGGGCCATCCGCCAATATCGCGAATTCGCCCGCCTCCTCCAAGAGGACCTGCAAACAGAGCCTGCCCCCGAAACCACCGCCCTCTACCAGGCCATCCTCGAAGGACAGCTCCCCCCTGCTCCCCTCTAAAAAGCCCCCTCTTTGACCCCTCTTACAGGCCCACTGTGAGAGTTTCGTGAGAGCCCTTGTGCTATGCTATAGACAGCTTGGCGCAAGGAGGTTAGCAAATGCGCAAGGTATTCTTCACGGTAGTGTATGTGGTGCTCTCAGTAGCCGCCCTGATCCTGGCCAGTGGTGGCCCTGCCCCCTACAGTGGCACAGGTGGCGGCGGCTGAGTCATCGTTCGAGGCGTGTAAAGCTTGAAGCAGGAGGGAAAGCAGGATGCGAAAGATCTTTTTCACGGTAGTGTATGTCATTCTCTCGGTAGCAGCGCTGATCCTGGCCAGCGGTGGGCCCGCTCCCTACGGCGGCACGGGTGGCGGCGGCTGAGTTGCACATTAGCACTCCGTCCCTAGCCAGGGCTAGCCGATGATCCTTCTACTGGCGGTGGGGCTTTCGATTGCCCTAGCCATAGCGAGAGGAGGCCGGCTCAGCAGGCTTGGTGAGGTTTCCTTTCGGCTGGGGTGGCTAGCCCTCCTGGCCTTTGCACTACAGCTGGTCATCATCTACACGCCACTGCCCCAGAACCCAGGTTGGCAGAGCCCACGGGTATGGCTCTTGCTCGGCTCCTATGTTCTACTCATCGCGGTGGTAGTGGCGAACCGCAAGTTGCCAGGGTTTTGGCTTGTCGCTCTAGGGTTAGGATTGAATCTGCTCGCGATGTTGGCCAATGGAGGGTACATGCCCGTCACAGCGGAGGCCCTCCAGCGAGCAGGGTTAGCCCAGTTGGCTTTGGGGACGGAGCCGGGCGCGCGAGTGGTGAACTCGAAAGACGTGCTCGTAGCCCGTGAGTGGGCTCGCCTGTGGATATTGGGCGACGTCTTGGCCATTCGCTGGCCCTTGAAGACCGTGTTCAGTATAGGTGATGTTTTCCTCGCAGGAGGGGCTCTGATCTTCTTTCAACGGACGATGTGCCCCTCCAGCTCCGACAAGAACAGTGAGGAAAGGATTGTCATAGATTCCTCGCAGAGGAGCAACTGATTATGGCATACGAAACGCTACAGACCATCATAGGAACAGCGATCGTAGATCCCAAGTTCCGCCATAGTCTGTTGGAAAAAGAACCAGAAGCCCTGCGAGCATTCGAACTAACCCCTGAGGAAAAGGAGGCCCTCGCCTCCATCCAGGCAGATACTCTGCAGGGATTCGCTAGGGAGCTCCATCGCTGGATCAGCTTGCACTCACGTGCGCAAGAGACAAGGGTGCTGGCGGGTATCCCCAGCATCGCCTATTAGCTAGGGTTTGTCCGGTGGGACACCACGCGGAAGACCAATAAAATACCATACCTCACATCCCGAGCGCGCAACAATTCCCCCCCATTGTTGCGCGCGCCTTTTTTACAAAAAAGCGATGGGCGGACCCGGAGGACAGAGGTCCGCCCATCCCACGCCCCAAGAGCTCTGGGAGAAGAGCACCCTCTAGAACTTGATGGCCCCCTCCATCAGGCCGCGCATGAACCAGCGCTGGAGCAAGCCATAGAAGAGGATCACCGGGAAGGCCGCGATGAGCAACATGGCCGTATCCGAAGCCTCGCCGGCGAACTTGCCGCGAAAACGCGGCGAAAGAGCCATATCGTAAGACATGCGCAAAAGCTTGCGAATGCCCACCGAAATGGTCATCTGGGTGTCTTTGTCGATCAGGGTAAAAGTGACGAGATAGTCACTCCAGACCCCAATGAAGCTGAGCGTCGCGATGACGACCATCCCCCCCGCTGCGATGGGCAGAGCGATGCGCCAAAAGACTTGGAACCAGCTCGCCCCATCGATAAGGGCCGACTCCTCGATCTCCTTGGGCACCGCCAGGAAGGTTTGCCGCATGATAAAGACGGGGACGGGTATCCCAGAGGCAAAGAGGAGGATAAGCCCGATCAAGGTGTTGCGCAGATGGAGAAAGGTCATCAGCTCATAGAGGGCCATCAGCCCACCAGAGCGCGGGATGAACATGGAAACGAGAATGCCCAAAAAGATGAGATCGCGAAAACGAAACTGCAGCCGGGCAAAGGCATAGCCCGCCAGGGAACAGACGAAAACCTGCAGCGCCACCGTACCAAAGGCCAGGATAAAACTGTTGCGCATATAGATGGGCAGGTTCTCGAGCTGGGTGAAGCCAAACTCATAGTTGATGAGGCTCCAGCGCCGAGGGAAAAGCCCCGCCGGGTTGGTGGCGAACTCGAGCCGATCCTTGAAAGAGGTCCCCACCATCCAGAGGAGGGGGATAAAGATGATAAAGAGGGCCACCACCATGACGAGGTGGGCGAAAAAGCCCTCATAGCGGGCCCAATGCCAAAAGCGGCTCCAGAGGCTTCCTCTTTCCTTCGCTGTTGGTACGGCAGTCATCAAGAGCCCTCCCTCCTATTCTTCGCGGAGTACTTTGAACCAAAAGGCCGAGAACCCCGCCGAGATCAACCCCAACACTAAGCTGATGGCGGCTGCATAGCCCAAACGCAGGTCGCCATAGGTAAAGGCAATGTTGTATAAATAGAGCCCGATGGTGAGGGTTGCCTTCTGGGGCCCCCCGCCCGTCATGATCATCACCTGCTCTGTGGCCCCCAAGATGGCCGAGTTGAGCACCAAGACGAGCATAAACGTTGGCCGCAAGAGGGGGATGGTGATCTGCCAGAACTGCTGCCAAGCGTTGGCCCCATCGATGGCTGCCGCCTCATAGAGCTCGCGGTTGATGTTATAGATGCCAATAAGGAAAAGCAGCGTGGGGAAGCCTATGCTCCGCCAGACGTCGGCGGCCGCAATGCAGGGGAGAGCCGTCTTGGTGGAGCCCAACCACTTGGGCAAGGGGTGGATGCCCAGGAGCTTGAGGTTCGCGTTGATGAAACCGAAACGGGGGTCATAGAACTCCTTCCACATCAGAAAGGTCACCGCGATGGGCAGGATCGTCGGCAGGTAGACCACCCAACGATAGAACGCCGTCAGATGGCGCACTCGGCTGATGATCACCGCCAAAAAGAGCGAGAGAACGATCACCGTGGGGATGACCATCAGGCTGTAGCGGATAGAGATGCCCAGGGAGAACCAAAAATCCTTGTCATTGACCATCTCCTGAAAGTTAGCCAGGCCGTTGAACGCCCAACGCGTTTCAGGATAAAGGAAGCGATAGTCCGTAAAGGCCATCAGAAAGCCACGAATGATGGGCCAGACATTAAAAATGAGATAGAGGATGAGTGCCGGAGCGATAAAAAGATAGCCAAAAGGGTTCCCCCACGTCGCCCTGCGAGTAGCTCGCAGCTCCTGTAAAAAGGCTGCCAAGGTTGCCTTTCGCCCTGCAGGGAGGGTTGATCCGCTGCCACCGCCTGCCATGTTTCTCTCCCCATACGATAATCTCGCCAGGAGGGAGGAGAGCTCCTCCCCCCTCCCAGCTCCAATCCTCCAGCTTACTTCATCTTGGCGATCTCGGCCTGGATGTCCTTATAGGCCTGATCCATCCACGCCTGTGGCTCGAACTTGAGGCTCAGGTCATAGACCTTGTCCAAGTACTGGCGGGTGATGTCACGCTGGATGCCCCACGTGGGCACCTTGCGGAACCAGGCAGACTTGGCCACCAGGTCGATGCCCTTTTGCTCCCACTCGAATTCGGGATGCCCCTTGACGAACTCGTCGTAGGTGTACTTGTAGCAGGGCTTGGCCGCCACCTTGGTGATCTGCTCGCCCGTCTTTTTGTTATCCGGACCGAACCACCAGAGATAGAAATCGGTCATCCCCTGGGGGTTCTTGCACTTGTCAAAGACAACGCAGACGTTGATCCAGAAAGGCGTCCCCGCCTTGATCTCTCCCTTGAAGCGCCGGCAGTTGATGCCCGTGGCCGCCGCATCCATGCCAAAGGTCTGCTGAGCCATAGTGCCGGCAACGTCGTAGGAACTGATCATCGCCCAGCCGCCCTTGAGCCACTGGCTCAGGCCTGTGTTGGGCGTATCGTACATCAAGCCCTCTTCGATCATCTTGCGCATCCACTTGAGGGCCCAGATGGCCTCCTCGGAGCGGATGTCTACCAGCTCGTTCTCGTCGAAGGGGTCATCGCGCGAGCTCCAGAGGATGGCATAGAGATCGCAGAGGGGGCCCAGAGCGCTACCGAAAGGCACCAGATCGGGCTTGGCCTCTTTGATCTTTTTCGCCGCCTCATAGAGCTCATCCCAGGTCTCGGGCTGATCCTCTAAACCGATGGCCTTCAGTGGCTCCCAGAACCAGGCCAAAGCCACGCTCCCCACGTTACCGGGAATGCCATACACCTTGCCCTCGATGCTGGCAGACTCTTTAATGCTGGGAATAATGTTGGGGACGACTTGGTCAGCCTTGGGCACCGTCGAGGCAGCAATGTAATCATCCAATGGTTGGACGATCCCAGCCATCTGCCACTTGACCAAGGTACCCGGCGCCTCAACCACCGCAAAGCCATCCCACACTAGGTCTCCCGCGGCCTGGGCTGCCTTTACCTTCACATCCACCGGCGAACCCTCGGCGGGCTCGTCAAGAACAACCTTGGAATCGTGGGTGGCGTTCCAATCATCCACCGCCTCCTTGGCCGCATAGGCGGGCTTGATATCCGCCCGGCAGAGGAAGTGGATCTCCTGGGCCTTTTTGGGTGCTGGGGTCGGCTTGGCCTTGGTTGGCTGGGCCGCCTTGGTGG
>JAGGYI010000196.1 GCA_021162655.1 Anaerolineae bacterium | reverse complement strand
TTACCTGACCGTTTATGCTGGCACAGGACACCCCGGGGCTATTAATGGCCCCCGTCTTGAGGCCACCTTCGATGGTCCCTTTAGCCTCGCCATGGATGTTCAAGGAAATCTCTTCATCTTAGAACGTGCTTCGGGCCGCATCCACATCATCGACCGGGGAGGATTCGTCTACACCTGGATTGGCACTCCCGGAGAAGGAAGAACCTGGCCGAGAGATCGCACCAGCCCTTTCTTTCACCCGACGGGGCTCGCCGTTGATGCCGAAGAAAAAGTCTATATCAGCGATGCCCGCCACCGCATCGTTCTTATCCGCCCCAATGGCTCCTTTTCTCTCCTTGCTGGAGGGAAGCAAGGGTTTCAGGATGGTCCCGCTCTTTCGGCAGCTTTTCGCACTCCTTGGGATCTCGTTCTCTCCCCGCAAGGCCAACTCTACATCTCCGATGCAAGGAATCACGCTATCCGCTCCCTTCTACCTAGTGGACAGGTGACCACTCTAGCGGGCACCGGGCAACCCGGCTACAGAGATGGCCCCGCCCACACTGCGCAGTTCAATCACCCCAATGGCCTTTGCTTAGGACCAGACGGACGGCTTTATATTGCGGACGGAGGAGCTCTCTCTTCTGAGAATGTACAGGGGAACGCAGCTGTTCGAGTGCTCACCCCTGAGGGCCAAGTGGAAACACTAGCAGGATCGGATGAACCAGGATATATCGATGGACAAAAGGAAAAAGCCCGTTTTCAACACGGGCTTGTGGGACTCACTATGGACGACCAAGGGAACTTGTACGTCGCCGATACAAATAACCACGCTATCCGCGTGATCACTCCAGAGGGCCAAGTCCTAACCGTGGCTGGGACCGGGGAATATGGTCTTCGTGAGGGTCCAGGCAATCAAGCTCAACTTGGGCTACCCACAGATGTGCTTTGGGACGGCAAGGAGGGACTTTTCGTCGCAGACTATGGCAAACATGTCATCCTCTACATTCGTCTGAGCCGCTAAGTCCTTAAGGAGCCGAAAGCACGGTTACCTCTTTTTGAGAAAAGACTGCTTCCTGGCCCCCTAAAAGCCCCACCTGCTGCCCAGCCATAGTAAGGCGGCAACGCCCCTGAAGAACAGAGACCCTTCCCTTTCCCTCCGCCGAAAGGTCAAACGTTGCCACTCCGACCAGCTCTGCCACGTTACCCAAAAGCTCGACCTGCAATCGAGCATCAAACCCTCTCCTCATCGGCGCCGAGACAAAACTTGCTCTCCCCCTAATTTGCCGCACCACAATGCGCGAAAGCCGGCCATTGCGGCTCCCTCGCAACGAAACGATACGCCAGGCCCCCTCCGACTCGATACGCATCATGCTTCCATCGAAAAAGCGAATCAAAGCCACCGTGCCAGGGGCCGCTTCTAGGTACGAGCCTTCGCGTACCAGCTTCCCCACCTCGGCCACATACCACGGAGCCCCAGGCCCCATCTGAACATGCACTTGGCCCTGATCTATCTGAACAAAAGCCCCCGTGCGCAAAGTGGGCCAGTAGGCATAGATGAGCATTGCCACTGCCAAAAGGAAAAGGGCACTGAAAACCCCCCACACCCAAGGACGTACCCCCCAGTTACGCCTTCGGCTCACAGGTTGCCAAACGCTTTGCTCCATATCCGAGGATTCAGTTCGAAGCGAACCCTCCTCTGAGCGAGCTTGGCCGCGTAGTGCCATTCTCCTACTCCTCAGCGCCTACTTTCTCCGGTGGGATAAAACCTCGGGGTTGGCCACATTAGCCACATCTGTGGGCACCTCTCCTCGAGCAATAGCCAGGGCCGCTTTCCCCACACGCCGATAAAGGCGCGCAAAAGTTTCATCTGCATAGGAAGCCAAGTGAGGAGTCAAAATAACATTATCCATCTCCAAGAAGGGATGCCCCTCCGGCAATGGCTCTTCTGCAAAAACGTCCAACCCCGCACCAGCAATCCACCCCTCGCGGAGAGCGGTGATGAGGTCCTGCTCTTTCACGACCAAGCCTCGACTTGTATTAATGAAATAAGCTGTCGGCTTCATCTTGGTGAAAAAGGAGGCATCCAGCATCCCCCTCGTTTGAGGAGTTAAAGGTACGTGGCAAGAGATATAATCAGAGCGCTCAGCTAGCTCCTCCAAGGAGGTAACTCTTTCCACTCCTGCATCGCGAAAAACTCTCTCCTCCACAAAGGGATCGTAGGCGATCACCCGCATATCAAGAGCTTGCGCCCGCCGTGCCAAGGCGCGAGCGATGTTGCCAAAAGCGATGAGCCCCAACGTCTCCCCATAGATCGTCCCCATGGGAGATCTCACCTCCTTCGAAGCCCGCCATCCTCTCTTTCGCATGGTGTGATCGTAAAGTAAAAGTTTGCGCGCACAAGCCAGCATCAATGCCAGGGCATGATTCGCCACCTCATCCACGCAAAAGTCGGGGAAGTTTATCACCATCACCCCATACTCGGTCGCTGCCTCTACGTCGACAGTATCTACCCCGATCCCATAGCGAATCACTGCCTTAAGCAGCGGAGCATTGGCAAAGACCTCCCGGGTATAGGGCTCCCCGTAGCAGAGCGCCACATCTGCATCCCGAACGGCCTCTAGAACTTTTTCGGGCGTTCCACAATGGCCCCGGAGAATGAATTCTATATCTGGTGCATCCAACGCCTCGCGCTCCTCCTTCAGAGGGGCACCAGGCCTGGCCCCTGTGTGAACAACAACTTTCTTTCTCATTCCCGCCTCCTCCCCAGGGATTGCCCTAATCATACCGCTTTGCTTTCAGCTGTCAACGGAGATCACAAGGAATAAAAGAATTTGACGCAGCGGCAAAATTCGTATAGAATAGCGCTCGAAAGTTCCTCGGTAGCTCAATCGGTAGAGCGGCCGGCTGTTAACCGGTTGGTTGTTGGTT
>JAGGYI010000272.1 GCA_021162655.1 Anaerolineae bacterium | reverse complement strand
TGGAGCGCTATCTCTGGGGGGAGGCGGCCTCCAACTGTCGTAAGGTGATGGTCTTCACAGGAGGAGGAGTTCGCATCCTCCTGATGGTCTGGTGGCAGCACTTTGAGCTCGAAAACCTCAAGGCGCTCTTCCGTGGGCTCGACCAGCAGATGGATCCCAATGTCGTTAGCCGATTCCTTATCCCCCTAGGGACATACTCTACCCTCCCATGGGAAGCTCTCCTCCACGAGCGGACTGTCAGCGGGTTGATCGACCGGCTCCGGGATACTCACTATATCAATCCTCTCAGAGCAGCTTATCCTCGCTACCAACGGGAACGCTCTCTCTTTCCTATCGAAGTTGCCCTGGATATTCGTTATTACCGTGATCTGGCAGGAGCAATTTACCGCCTAGTGGGAAGCGACCGACTAGACGCCAAACGCGTCTTGGGGACACGCCTGGACATGTTAAACATCCTTTGGGCCTTTCGCTACCGCATCTATTACAACCTTTCCGCAGAGGAGATCGTAAACTATACCATCTGGCATGCTGTCCGCACTGATACTCAAATCATCCAAGAGATTGCCCTAGGGGCAGACCCTCGAGATATTCTCGTCCGCATTTGGGGAGAAGAAGCTTTTGATCTCAGTCAGCTTACCGGCTTGGATGAAACACGTATGCTCCCCAAACTAGAGCTCCTCCTGGAACGCTTTTGGAGGCGACTGGCTCAAGAGGCCCTTTCAGGGTACCCCTTTAAGCTGGGGAGCCTGTTGGGATATCTGGTCCTGAACGAACTAGAGGTTCAAGACATTGTCACCCTTCTAGAAGCCAAGGGAATGGGATGGGAACCAGAGCGAATTAAAGAGCACCTAATAAGAAATGAGGAGTAACGTATGTTCGTTCCAGCCGAGATGTCGGAAGTTGACATCTTTGTATTCGAGAACGACGTGGAAGAAGTCGCCCAAACGATCGCCCGCTTAGGTGTCATGCACCTGCTGAATGTGAATGCCTTGGGCAAGTGGGCCGAGGGTGTTGGCACCGAATGGAGTGGCCGCATCAGTGCCTATTCCAACCAGGAACGGCGAGTCAAGGAGCTGCTGGATCAACTGGGGATTGAAGAGACTTTTCATCCTTGTGAAGGAAGGCTCAACCCGCGAGAAGACCTTGCGGAAACCGAGCGAGAACTCCAAGAGTTAGAAGAAAAGACCCGGGACCTTCGTGAGAGGGAAGCAGAGCTCCGTCGACAATTGGAGCGCTGGGAGCTCGTTGCCAAATCGATGGAGATCCTAGCCCCTCTCCCTCTGAGTATCTCTGACCTCCAAAACCTAGAGTACCTTCACATGGTAGCGGGCACAATGCCCGCCGAGAACTTGGCTCGCCTGGAAGCAAGCCTCTTCCGCATTCCTTACACGATCGTTCCCGTGCACCGTTATAACGGGCGTGTCCTGGTTTTTGCCTTCTGTGCTCAAGAGCACGCCCCCATCCTCGACCGCGCTCTGGAAAGCGCTTTCTTGGATCCCCTCGCCCTCCCAGAAGAGTTCAGTGGTACAGCTCAGGAGGTGCTTCAGCAGGTCCAAAAGCGCATTCAGGAACTGCGCCAAAAGCTTGAAGAGACGGAAAAAGAACGCCAAGCTCTAGCCAAGCAGTTAGCCCCTCGCCTGCTTTCCATGCTTACCCGGATTCGCCGCAATCGGGCCATCGCAGAGGCTATGGCTCACTTTGGACATCGCGGGCGCGTCTACCTCATCGCCGGTTGGGTCCCCAAAGACAGAGTAGAAGAACTTCGCGAAGCTGTCGAGACCGTCACTGAAGGACGCGTCACTTTTGAAGAAAACTCTCCATACGCCCCTGGCCAAGCCCAGGTACCTACTCTTCTAAGAAACCTCAAGATCTTTCGCCCAGTGGAAAGCCTCGTGGCAACCTATGGCATTCCCGGCTATCGAGAGATCGACCCCACCCCCCTAGTGGGCATCACCTTCGTCCTGATGTTTGGCATCATGTTCGGAGACCTGGGACATGGCCTAGTGCTAGCCTTTCTCAGCGCTCTCTGGACCCTAGGGCTTATCCCTCGTCGCAAGAAGAGAGGTCCTTCGGGGAATGGGGACATCTCTTCTCTTGGCGCGATCTTAACCGCCTGCGGGCTTTCCTCCAGCGTGTTTGGAGTGCTCTATGGCAGCGTCTTTGGCATGGAAAACGTGATCCCTCATCTGTGGCTCAAGCCAATGAAAGACATTCCCACACTCTTGGAAGCCTCTGTAGCGTTTGGGATCGTGATCCTGAACATTGGCTTCATTCTCAATCTCATTACGGCGGCTAGGGAAAATCGCTTCGTCGAAGCTATCTTTGATAGAAATGGCCTTGCAGGTCTCCTACTTTATTGGACGCTTCTCATCATTGTAGGCCTCATCGCTTCAGGTAAGGGAGCCCCAGGATGGCTCTGGGGACTTTCCCTCCTCCTGATGACCGCCCTTTTCATGGCTCGTCCGCTAACGAACTTGCTCAAGAAACGAAAGCCCCTTTTGGAGGGCAGTGTAACCGAGTTCGCCATAGAAGCCTTTTTTGAACTCTTTGAAACCTTGATCAGCTATATTAGCAATACTCTCTCCTATGTTCGTCTAGGGGCTTTTGCTGTCGCCCATGCCGGGCTGAGTACGGTGGTCTTTCTCTTTGCTGACGCCGTCGGTGACGGCCTAACGGGAACCATCCTGCGGGCATTGATTCTGATCTTTGGAAACATTCTCATTATAGGCTTTGAAGGGCTCATCGTAGCAATTCAGACGATGCGTCTCGAGTACTATGAACTATTCGGCAAATTCTTCAAAGGCGAGGGGATACCTTTCAAGCCCCTCACTTTGCCAGAGATGGAATGTATTCCCCGTCAATCCGTCAAAGAAAGGAGCAGTGTCTCATGAATAGAGTAATTGTCGGCCTACTTACTCTGTTTGTTCTTGGAACTCTGGCATTTGGCTGGTACGCTAGACATTCCCGCCGACCGCGTGCGGCCCTGCGCACAATGGTCTTGGGTCTCATTGGAATGAACAGCCTTGGCATTCTTCTGGGAGCCGCGGCAATAGCTCTATCCCTCATTCAACCCATGCCCGCCTTTGCCCAAGAGCCCGGAGCGACCTCTGCTCTCTCTGGGGGAACCATCGGGGCCGGCCTCGCCACGGGTTTAGCCTGTATAGGGGCTGGCATCGGCGTGGGCATTGCAGGCGCCGCAGCAATCGGCGCAATTACCGAAAAGCCTGAAATCCTTGGCCGTACGCTAATCTTTGTGGGGTTGGGGGAAGGAATCGCTATTTACGGGCTCATCATCTCTTTCATGATCCTGAGTAAATGAGTCCTTCAGGAAGCGGAGACTGTCTCATGCGCACGTTCGTCATCGGAAATGAAGACTGTGTTTTGGGATTTTCCCTAGTCAGCGTAGATGGGCAGACCGTACGTAACGCAGCGGAGCTAGAGGAAACCCTAGATGCCTGTCTAGCTGATAAAACCATTGGGCTCCTTTTGATCACCGCCGATGTCGCAAAATGGAGCAGGGAAAGGATTGATAATCTCAAAGTGACAAGCCTTTCTCCCCTGGTCGTCGAGATCCCTGGAGAGAAAGAGGATACCACTTATCCCTCTTTGCAAGACTTTGTGCAACGCGCAATGGGGGTCCGATTGGGAGGTAGTTAATGCCCAGGATTATCGGAACAGGCCTTGAAACCTATCTGCACCGCCAGGCTCGAGAACAAGCCCTGAACATCGTGGCAGAAGCCAAAGAGAAAGCGAACGAAATCATTCGCCAGGCGCAAAGGGAAATAGAAGAAGCCCGGCAGGAAATAGAAGGGAAGGCCAAACAAGAAATTGAAGAGAAAAGGCGGAGAGCGCTCGCCCAGGCTCGCTTGCAGGCAAAACAGACCCTGATCCGCCATCAGCAGGAGGTAATGGAACGCTTGTGGCAAGCAGCCGAGGAGAGACTGCGCTCTTTTGATGACCCAGAAAAAAGATTCGCCTCGCTCAAGCAGCTGCTCATCGATGCTGCCATCCAGCTCGAAGGCGGCCCTTTAAGTATCCAAACAAATGAAAAAGACTATTCCCTTGTTCGAGAGAAATTATCCATCCTTAAACAAACTCTTGACACTCAGCACCTAGAGGTTCAACATCTCGAGCTCAGCGATACCCCTGTTCCTATTTGGGGAGGGATGATCGTCCGTCGCTTCGATAGAAACCAACTCGTCGACAATTCTTTCAACGAGCGTTTTTCTCTGGCCAAGAGAACTCTTCGAGATCGAGTGTATCACCTCCTGGTACCAGACGACCAAGAAAGCAAAACCCCTTGATGGTTTTCGGGAGGGAAGGATAAATTGGACCAAGAAGGATACATCACTTGGATCAGTGGCCCTGTGGTTAGGGCAAAGATCACAGGGGCCATGCGCATGCTCGAGCAAGTAGAAGTAAGCTCCTTTCGCCTAGTGGGCGAAGTGATTGGCATGCAAGAAGACACAGCTACCATTCAAGTGTACGAGGAGACCTCTGGTATCAAGCCTGGGGACCCTGTCTTTGGCACGGGGATGCCCCTTAGCGTCGAACTCGGGCCAGGTCTCGTGGGGGAGATTTTCGATGGCATTCAGCGTCCCCTAGAGATCCTAGCAGCCCGCTCGGGCAATTTTATCCAACGAGGCATCAAAGCGCCCGCCCTTGACCGAGAACGCAAATGGGTCTTTACCCCTGTACTCAAACCTGGAACAGAGCTCCAAGGCGGCGAGATCCTCGGAACCGTGCCAGAGTCCTCTTTGATTGAGCACCGGATCCTAGTTCCTCCTGGTCTCTCGGGAACGCTAGAATGGATTGCTCCCAAAGGCGAATATACCGTTACCGAGGTCATCGCTCGAGTGCGCACCCCGTCGGGATCTCAAGAATTGACCATGATTCAGGAATGGGCAGTGCGTCGAGAGAGACCCTTCCGTGAACGTCTCTCTCCCAACGTCCCCCTGATCACAGGACAACGAGTTATCGATACCCTCTTTCCTATTGCCAAGGGAGGCACTGCAGCCGTCCCAGGGGGATTTGGCTCTGGGAAGACCGTGCTTCAGCAGGCCCTTGCCAAATGGTCCAATGCCGACCTGATCATTTATATCGGTTGCGGGGAACGAGGCAATGAGATGACCGACGTACTGGTCGAGTTCCCCAAGTTGTTGGATCCCTACTCGGGCAAACCCTTGATGGAGCGCACAATCCTCATTGCCAACACCTCCAATATGCCCGTAGCTGCCCGTGAAGCAAGTATCTACACAGGCATCTCTTTGGCCGAATACTATCGAGATATGGGCTACGACGTGGCACTCATGGCGGATTCCACCTCTCGCTGGGCTGAGGCCTTGCGCGAGGTCTCTGGCCGTCTGGAAGAGATGCCCGCCGAGGAAGGCTTCCCCGCCTACCTGGGTTCTCGGCTAGCTTCTTTCTACGAGCGCGCCGGTCGAGTAGTGACATTGAACGGGAATGAGGGCTCCGTTACCATCGTAGGAGCGGTATCGCCCCCTGGAGGAGACTTTTCCGAGCCCGTGACCCAGCACACACAGCGCTTCATCCGTGCATTTTGGGCTCTGGATAAATCCCTGGCCGCAGCTCGCCACTTTCCTGCTGTCAACTGGCTCGAAAGTTACAGTGGCTACGATGCCGATGTCGCCCAATGGTGGGAGGATAAAGTCTCTCCAGACTGGGAAGAACTACGCCGCAAGACGATGGACATTCTTCAGCAAGAGGCCCAATTGCAAGAGATCGTCAAGCTCGTTGGCCCAGACGCCTTGCCTGATTCTCAACGCTTTGTGCTTCTTGTGGCAAGGATGATCAAAGAGGCCTTTCTCCAACAAAATGCGATGGATCCTATCGATGCCTATTCCGTACCTCAAAAACAAGTGGCCCTTCTGCAGCTTCTTATCCACCTCTTTGAGCGAGGGAGCCAAGTAGTGGCCAAAGGCGCTCCTATTGGGCGCATTCAAAAGGAAGTAACGATCTGGCCCCAGCTCGTTCGGGCCAAAGCAACGATTCCCAATGACGATCTTTCTGGTTTGGATCGCCTGCGAGAGCAGCTGGATAAGGAACTGAACCAGATCGAGAGGGACTATGATGAGCACCAAAACCCAAGTTGAGGAAGCTATCCCTACGCTACGCACGAAACAATATGAAGGGCTAGCCCGCATATATGGGCCCCTCATTGTAGTGGAAGGAACAAGAGACGTCAGCTACGACGAGACCGCTGAAATCATTTTGCCCAATGGGGAATTACGACGTGGCCGTGTATTGGAGGCCAGTGAAAAAGGGGTAGTCGTTGAGGTTTGGGGCGGCACCACAGGGCTGGAGATGAAGTCCACCAGAGTGCGCTTCTTGGGCGGTCCCCTGCAGATACCTGTTTCCACAGGGATGCTGGGGCGTATCTTTAACGGACTGGGAGAACCCATCGATGACATCGCTCCCCCACCAGCAGAAGCCCTGGCTGATGTAAATGGAGCGCCCATCAACCCAGTCCGTCGCGCATATCCCCAAGACCTCATTATCACAGGAATCTCGGCCATTGACGGGATGAACACCCTTATTCGAGGACAAAAGCTGCCCCTCTTCTCCGGAAGCGGCCTGCCCCACAATGAAATTGCCGCCCAGATCGCTAGGCAAGCGCACCTTGCCAATAGCGACGAAGAATTTGCCGTCGTCTTTGTAGCTATGGGCGTCAAGCACGATGATGCCGAGTTCTTTTGGAGAAGCTTTAACGAAAGTGGGGCCCTGAGCAACACCGCAATGTTCCTGAACTTGGCAGACGACCCCCCTATGGAACGCATCATCGCCCCTCGGGCCGCTTTGGCACTAGCAGAGTTCCTTGCCTTTGAACGAGATATGCACGTACTCGTCATCATGACCGACATGACAAACTATGGAGAGGCACTCCGCGAGCTGGCTAGCCAGCGCGGTCAGATCCCCAGCCGTAAAGGGTACCCCGGCTATCTCTACAGTGACCTGGCCTCCATCTATGAAAGGACAGGTATCCTCAAAGATCGCAAAGGGTCTATCACCCAAGTGCCCATCCTGACGATGCCCAACGACGACATCAATCATCCCATGCCGGACCTGACGGGATACATCACAGAAGGACAGATCGTTCTTAGCCGAGATCTCTTCCGCAGCGGCATTTATCCTTGCATCAACGTTCTCCCTTCCCTCTCTCGGCTGATGAAAGACGGCATCGGCGAAGGTTTCACCCGGGCTGACCATCCTGCTCTCTCCAACCAGCTCTATGCCGCCTACGCTCACGTGCAGGAAGTACGCTCCCTGGCTGCTGTTATCGGTGAGGAAGAACTCTCCGATGTGGACAAACGGTACCTAGCCTTTGGTGAAGCCTTCGAACACCGTTTCATCAATCAAGGGGAATACGAAGCACGCTCCATTGAGCAGACCCTTGATCTTGGATGGGAGATTCTCAGTCTGCTACCCAAGGAAGAGCTTACCCGCGTTAGCGAGAAAGAACTCGAGCAACATTACATAGAGAGGCCATCCGCAACGGAAGAAGGATGAACAGATGCCACGCCTGAAGGTTTCTCCTACTCGAAGCAACTACCTGGTAATCAAACAGCGGCTCGCACTCGCGCGAGAGGGATATCGCCTACTCGATAAAAAGCGCGACGTACTCATTATGGAGATCCTTCGAGTTATAGAGGACGCCGAGCGCATCCAAAAACAAGTGGAAAATCAGTTTCAAAGAGCTTACGAAATCGTGCAAGAGGCCCGAGCTATCATGGGAACTGAGCGCGTGCGGCGGCTCGCCCTTTCGAGAACAGAAGAGGTCGATATTCACATCACACCACGCAGCGTGATGGGAGTGGTTGTGCCCTCTGTCACTTATGTGACTCCCGAAAAGAAGCTTCGCTACGGCTTTGGCGACACCAGTGTGATTCTCGACCAAGTCCAACAGGAGTGGAAAGCCGTCCTTGATATGATGGGAGAACTGGCTGAGACAGTGACAACCGTCTGGCGTCTAGCCACAGAACTACGTCGCACGCAGCGTCGAGTGAACGCCCTGGAACATATCTTTATCCCTTCTTACGAAGAGACTTTGGCCTACATTGAGGAAATGCTTGAGGAGAAGGAACGCGAAGAGCTCTTTCGCATGAAGTTGACAAAAACCAGAAAAGAAAAAGAGGGGTCCCAAGAAGGTCTATAAAGATACGTGCGTGTCCCCGGGTCAATCCTTTCCCTTTAGCTGCAACAGCTCCCAAAAAGATTGGGAGCTGTCTTTTTAAGTTGCCCAAAGCCCTAGGTTGACGCTCCCTCCCATTTATGTTAGCGTGATAATGTAAAGCCTTGTTCTTCTTTTCTTTTCCGGGGTGCAGGTCATGACAGAAAATATTACGGCCTTTTTGGAGAAGGATAGTGACCGCTTCTATCTTTGCCAGAACTTCTTGCACACTTTTTCCATGGGCTTGGCCATCTTTGGCTGGGTATGGGGAGTGATCCTCATCATCGCCAACATCTCTCTCTTTTCCCTCGCTTGGCTTCCCCCAATTCTGATGATCTTAGCAGGGGTTGGGGGAATGCACTGGGCCGAAGAACACCTCAAACTGGCCACAACTATCGCCCTTCTTGGTGCTGGAGCTGCTTTGATAGTCGCCGCCTATGCCTACCATACTCCTATCTTTCTCCTTGGCCTCGCTTTCCTCATTCTCTGCACGGGTGTCCTTTCCTATCCCCTTTCCACAGCCTTGATGGCCATAGGAGCTCTAATTGCCCTGGGCACATTTCAAAAGCTCTGGCCCCTCCCTCGGGCGGTAGCTCTTGCTTTTTTCCTTGCCATGGGCATAGCTACAGGGCTAGGCTGGATGCTTTGGCACTATATCTCTCTAGCACTTGAGATGAGCTACCAAAGCCGCGAACGTGCTGTAGCAGAGATGCTCAAAGCTCAACAACGCCGAGCAGAACTTCGGCGAGCACTCAAGGCTCTGGATGAGGGTTATGAACGCCTCCGCCGTCTCAACCAGGAACTTTCCGAGGCACGGCGCGAAGCCGAAGAGGCTCGCCGATTAAAAGCCGAATTCGCAGCCAACGTAAGCCATGAGCTGCGCACTCCCATCAACTTGATCATCGGCTTCAGTGAGATGATGTATACAGCCCCCGAATCTTATGGCGGGCAACCCTTACCTCCTGAATATCTAGCCGACGTCCACGCCATTTATCGAAGTGCCAAGCATCTCCAATCTCTCATTGATGACATTTTGGATCTTTCGCGCATCGAGGCGCGTCGTATGGCCCTAACCCGAGAGCAAGCTCAGATCGACCAAGTGATCCGGGAGGCCATTCAGGTTATCCGAGAACTCGTCGAGCGCAAAGGGCTCACGTTAGAGGTTGATATTGAAGAGAACCTCCCGCCTCTGTATCTAGACCGCACCCGCATTCGCCAAGTATTGCTTAACCTCATCAGCAACGCCGTTCGCTTTACCGAACGAGGTTTTATTCGAGTATCCTGCAAATTACGCTCTGGAGATGAGCTAGCTCTCCCTCAAGGGGCAATGGCTCTGCCAGAAGCTTATTATGTATGTGTCAGCGTAGCTGATAGCGGCATCGGCATTCGCCCCGAAGACATGGATAAGGTCTTTGAAGAGTTCCGCCAAGTGGACGGCTCCCCTAGAAGGAAACATGGGGGAACAGGACTGGGGTTGGCCATCAGCAAGCGTTTTGTCGAAATGCATGATGGTTGGATGTGGGTGAAGAGCGAGTTTGGGAAGGGCAGCACCTTCTTCTTTGTCCTCCCAGTAGCTGATAGCTTCGCAGGACGCTCCAAGCTTCAAAGCTCTCGCGAAGTACCCACGATCCACCCTACCAAAGAAACAATCCTTGTACTAGACAAAGACCCCACTGTCTTTCGGCTCTTCAAGCGCTATTTGCGAGGTTACCAAGTCGTTGGGACGACCACAACAAAGCAAGCCCTTGAAAGCATTGAAAAACTAGGCCCTAAATTACTCGTGATCACCAACAACTCGGCAGATGGTCATTTTGAGGAGCTTCTTGAAGAACACCCCACCTTGCAAAACGCCCAGCTGACGATCTTGGCCTATCCCTTCCCCACGGAACACCACCAAGCCCTTCTCCTTGGCTTGCACGATTACCTTGTCAAACCCATTACCAAGGATCAACTTCTCGGTGCTCTGAAACGCATCCCCTCGCCAGTGCGTCGCCTTCTCATCGTTGAAGACGACCCCGACATGATGCGCCTTCTCGAGCGTATGCTTCAAAGCGAAGAAATTCAGCTCCAAAAGGCCTACAGCGCAGAAGAAGCCCAGGTACTCTTGCGCTCACACATCCCTGATGCCCTACTGCTAGACCTTGCCCTTCCAGGCATCAGTGGCTACGAGCTTCTAGAGTGGATGGAGCACATGTCTATCTCTGTGCCCACTATTGTGGTTACAGCCAACCCTCATGTGGAATTTTCAGAAGAGATAGAGATTACAGAAATTCGCCTGCAGAGGCGCTCCGGCTTTACCATCCCCGAGGTTCTTGCTCTTACGGAAATCGTCGCCAGCCGCTTCCCGTCTCACTATGCAGATGCTGAGGCCGAAACAGCCCTTCAACCCATCTCCGGTGCCAAGAGCGAGGAAACTTAAGGTGAGGGAAGAGGACCATTGTGCCACCGTGCAAGTACAGCGAAAAGGTCCTCAGAGGTAACAGGCTTGCGGATATAGTCATCTGCCCCCAAAGAGAAGGCCAAATCTGGCTCATCGAGGATAGAACAAATAATGACCGGAATATCTCGAGTTTCCGGATTGTGTTTAAGCGCCTGAAGAGCCTCCCAACCATCATGACCAGGCATCATAACATCCAGCAAAATAAGAGAAGGTTGATGCTCTCGAGCAAGGGCAAGGGCTTGCTGGGCAGAGTAGGCCCCCAGCACCCTGAAGGAGCTCCCTGCTAAAAATCGCTCAAACATATCTAGAACATCCTTGTTATCATCCACCACAAGGATCAACTGGCGTTCCATAGGCAAGGTAAGAACAATGGCATCCTCTAGGATATCTAAGTGGCCCCCGACGGCCCTGGCGAATCGGCTGCTCAAAAGCAGCCTGTGGGAGCTCCCCAATATCTCCTGCAATGAAGAAAGGGATTCACTTGGATGAAAACGAATATTCACCTGGTTCTTTGAGCCTTCCAAAACGATGTGGATGGCACATGTGCCCACCTGGATGATAAGCTCACTTAAAACGTTCAAGATAACCTGCCGTAAGACACTGCGATCCCCATAGATAGAAATAGGACTCCGTTTCACCTCTAGAGAAAGCTGCACATGCTGCTCTGTAGCCAAATTTTCGATCGCTCGCAGCGTCCCACGAACCAGCTCCTCACCATCAAGAGTTTCCCGGCGAGCCCCAGCGATGAAACGCCGAACCTCACTGATCATTTCGTGGCCCATCGTGTCCTCAGCCAGGCGGATCCCCTTCTGAAAGCGATCTTGCAACAAAGCAGCTAACGCCCGCAAAGCTTTGGCATGTTCTCGCTGATATTGCCGTTCGCTGATCGCCAATTCGCGAGCGATCTCCAACGTAGACATCCGTTGTACGTAGCGATGATAAAGCACTCGATAGGGCCGCCACTCGCGCGCATTGTAGGGAACCCGGTTAGCCGGCCGAAGCTGTTCTATTGTCTCCAACAATACCTTTCGCAGCGAACGGGCATTATCCACCACGCCCATCGCTGAATCACCAAAAAAGATCTCGCAAAGGGGATGCTCCTGCAAATGAGCGACATCATACAAATGGGCAAGAGCATCGCGCACTTGTCTAACAAACCTCTCCGAAAGCATGCCTACCTCTTTGTAGCTACTGATGACCGTCTTATGGCGAAAAAATGGCGAGAATTTGGCGCCCTGCTTTCTCTGAATCTGCTATATAATATATGTTAAGGGTTTCTTACCTTAAAATATAGGGACTCTCTTAGGTTCGTCAAGGTTTTATTTTACCTCATATCCCTCAAACACCTCTCTTACTACTGCCATCCAATTCTCACCACAAAGGATGCTTGAGCGAAAAAAGAAAGGAGCATGCCTATGGTATAAAAAACACAGGTATTCTTTCTCAAATTGGTCTTTTCAAGTATAGTGAATAGAAGGGAGTATGTTAGGAATGGAGAAGAAACTATCTCGTCGTGGATTCTTGCGGGCCTTTGGCATCGGCGCAGCCGTCAGTGCCCTCGCTGCCTGCAAACCTAAGGTCGTTGAGGTCACCAAGGTCGTCGAAAAAGTCGTCAAAGAAACCGTCGTTGTCGAAAAAGAAAAGGAAAAGGTCGTCACCAAGGTCGTCGAAAAGGTCGTCAAGCAGACCGTCGAGGTCCAAAAACCCGCTGAGGAACTTACCGGCGAGCTCATTTTCTGGGGCCACGACCAGCACCCCATCGACCTCGTCGCCACCGGCTTCGTCCAGCGTCACCCCAAGGTCAAGTGGATCTCCCCTCACCCTGCAGATCGCGGACAGAAGTTCACGGCCGCTATGGCCGCCGGCAGCGGCTGCCCCGACCTCTTCTGGGCCGAGGCCACCGACGCCCAGACCTGGGGCTGCAATGAGCTGCTCACCGACCTCACCGAGGAGCTCCTCCCCTATAAGGACGATTTCCATCCACTGAAGTTGAACGAGACCTACATCGTCAAGACCGGCAAGTATATCGGTTGGCCTGGGGATATTAGTGTCAGCGGCTACTACTATCGCCCCGACAAGTTCGCCGAGCTCGGCTATGGTGACGTAGACTGGGAGAACCTCACCTACGACGACTTTTGCCTCATGTCTGCCGAGATCGCCAAGAAAGGTCACTACACCTTTTGCTTTCCTGGCGATGGCTGGGCCGCGCTCTTTATGTATGCCCTCCATCAGCTCGGCGGCACGGCCGTGAGCAAAGACGGACAAAAGATCACCGTTGCCGACGAAAAGGGCATCCAAGCCATGACCATCGTCAAGAAGCTCTGGGATAGCGGTGGCGGGCTTGACGTCAGTTGGTGGAGTGCCCCCTATTGGGGCGCTCTTCAGGACGGTACCCTCATCGGCGACTTTGCTGCCGCCTGGGCCCGTGGCTTCTGGGAGGCTCAGATCAAGACCAGTGAGGCTGGTATTGGCCTCTGGCGTATTGCCCCCTTCCCCACCGGCCCCGGCATCAAGTATCGTTCCGGTGTCTGGGGTGGCGCCCAGCTCGTCAACCCCAAGTGCTCCAAGAACAAGGAAAACGCCATCGCCTTCATGAAGTACGGCTTCGGCACCATCGAGGGCGCTGGCCTCGCCGGCAGCTGGGGAATCGTCCCCGGATATCGTCCCTACCTGCGTTCACCTCTCTTCCTGCGGATGAAGTCGCCCGTCTTCGGCGATTGGTACTTTAACGAGTTCTGGGCCAAGCAGGAGAAAGAACTCTCCACCGAGTTCTACCGCCCCGCCGGCTGGGGCGCCGTAAATGGCATCATCCAGAAGGAAATGGTCCCCATTCTCAAGGGCGAGCTCTCTGTCGAAGAGGGCATGAAGCGCATCGTCGAACTTGCTACTCCAGACTTTGAGCGTACCATGTGCAAGCTATAGTCCCGCCGAGCTCTCTGGCCTCCGGGTGCCCTGCCCGGAGGCCAGCTTTCTACCTAAGGAGGTCCTCATGTCCGAAGCTCTCCGCCGTGCGCATCCCATAGTTCGTCCACCCAAGCCCCTCTGGAAACAGGTCGCGGAACACTGGATCGATTACCTCTTTATCTCTCCCTTTTTCATCAGCTTTGCCGTCTTCGCCCTCTACCCCCTCGCCTGGGCCTTCCAGCTCAGCTTCAGCCAGTGGAGTGGCTACGGCCCCATGAAATACGTTGGCCTCGAAAACTACCGCGTCATGCTCAAAGACCCCTACATCAAACAAACCCTCGTCAATACCCTCGAGTTCGCCTATATCCTCCTCCCTACCGGCATCTTCCTCGCTATCTCTCTCGCCGTCATCCTCAATATCCAGGACCTCTGGGGTCGCGGCATCTTTCGCACTATCTACTTCCTTCCTTACGTCACTAACTCTGTCATCGTCGCCATCGTCTTCACTCAGCTCTTCGATGACTCCCTCGGCTGGGTCAACCAGGCCCTCGCTGCCATCGGCCTCCCCACCGTCAAATGGCTCCGCGGCTCTCCCTGGGCTGCTAAAACCGTCGTCATCCTCCTCACCCACTGGGGCGGCGTCGGCTACAATATCCTCCTCTTCCTCGGCGGCCTCCAAAGCATCGAACCCGAAATCTATGAGGCCGCTATGATCGACGGCGCCAATAGCTGGCAAATTTTCTGGCGCATCACCCTGCCCCTCCTCCGCCCTATTATCTTCTTCCTCACCATCATCGCTACCATCGGCCTCCTCAATATGTTCAACCAACCCTATATGCTCACTCGGGGCGGCCCTAGAGGCGCTACCGAAACCCTCATGCTCCGCCTTTACGATATCGGCATCACCCAACAGCGCTACGGCGATGCCTCCGCCTTCGGCTTCCTCATCGGTGCCCTCGTCATCACCATCTCCCTCATCCAAATCCGCCTCCAGCGCCGCTGGATGGGCTAAAAAGGAGGTTCTCCCTATGTCTCACGTTGCCTATCCTTCCCGCAGACAACGCCAGTGGAAATATATCCTCTCTCGCCTTGTCTCTCGCTTCTTCCTCTACATCCTCCTCATCATCCTGGCCATCTTCTTCCTCTTCCCCTTCTACGATATGTTCATTGGCTCCTTCATGCAGGACCATGAACTCTTTAGCAAAAAACCTCGCTTCTGGCCTACCCACGGCTTCGACCTCACCTCCTACCGCCAGCTCTTCCTCGAACTCGGCTATGGCTGGCCCCTCATCAATACCTTCTACCTCGCTACCGTCCGCACCGTCGGCGTCCTCTTCTTCTCTTCCCTCGCCGGCTATACCTTCGCTAAACGCCACTTCCCAGGCCGCGATAAGCTCTTCTTCGCCATGCTCGCTACCATGATGCTCCCTACCCAGATGACCCTCATCCCCTGGTACCTCCTCATGGTCAAAATCTTCAAGTGGGCCGATACCTACTGGCCCTTCTGGCTGCCTGCATGGGCCTCCGCTTTCGGTATCTTCTGGATGCGCCAATACATCGCCACTTCCATCCCCGATGAAATGCTCGAGGCCGCTACTATCGACGGCTGCGGCTCCTTCAGCGCCTTCCTCCGCGTCGTCCTCCCCAACATCACCCCAGGTATGTCCGTCCTCGGCATCCTCACCTTCGTCCAGTCCTCTAACCTCTTCCTCGGCCCCCTCC
>JAGGYI010000060.1 GCA_021162655.1 Anaerolineae bacterium | reverse complement strand
TGCCGCGTAGGGCGCCATACCCACCAAAGGCATCGCAAGAAAAAAGCACCCGCTGGGTCTTTTCGTAGGTGACCATCGTCTCGGGCCAGTGAACAAAAGGTACAGCAAAAAACTGGAGGGTTTTTTCGCCGATAGGAAGTTCTTCCCCATCAGAGACAACCTGGATGTTCTCCGTGATGCCATAAAAGTCCTTTAGCATTCCTTTGAGTTTGGCTGTACCAATGAGGGTGGCTTTGGGGGCTACGTAGCGAAGGAGCTGAATGGCGCCAGTGTGGTCAGGCTCCATGTGGTTGAGCACAATGTAGTCAAGCTCACTGGGATCGAGGATATCGGCGATCTGTCTGAGCAGGGCTGTACCTTCAGCATCTTTGGAGATATCAATAAGCACTTTTTTCTCATCGACAATCAGGTAACTATTGTAAGAGACGCCCGCCCGGGTTATTGGCCAGACGCCTTCAAAGAGGTCTGTCGTACGGTCATTGACTCCTATCCAATAAATCCCCGGTTTTACCTCTATGGCTGGCATGAATGTACTCCTTTCCTTATCTCTAAAACGACGTCTGGAGGATTTTGTATAGCAAGTATATCAAAAATTTCTACAAAGGGAAAGCTTCAGACAACGCGGGGCACGCGGGCCAGGATTTCAGAGATGACCTCATAGTTGATTGTTCCCAGGCGCTTGGCGACATCATCTACCGTGATCCTTTCCTTGCCCTGGGAGCCAATGAGGACCACTTCTTCCCCTTGCTGTACCCCGGGAATGTCTGTTACGTCGATCATCGTTTGATCCATACAGACGCGCCCAACGATGGGGGCTCTCTGGCCACGGACTAGTACTTCGCCCCAGTTCTTTGGCCCACGGCGGAAGCCATCTGCGTAGCCTACTGGAATGACGGCAATGCGAGAAGGGCGGGTGGTGCGAAAGGCCCGCCCGTAGCCAATGTAGCTGCCAACGGGGAGCTCTTTCACTTGGGCAACCTGGCACTTGAAAGAGAGGGCAGGGCGAAACCCTGGGGGGCAGGGCACTTCTGGCGAGGGGCTGAGGCCATACATGAGTAGCCCCAGGCGGACCATATTGTAGTGGCTTTGAGGGAGCCGAAGGATGGCGGCACTATTGGCGGCGTGAATGTGCCGTGGAATGATGCCTTGAGCTCTGAGGGCGCCGAGAACTCTATTGAAGCGTTCGATCTGCCAGAGCGTGTAGCTTAGATCGGCCTCGTCTGCCGAAGAAAAATGGGTAAAGATGCCATCCAAGTCGATCCCTGGGAGTGAAGCTACCTGAGTGGCAAAGCTCGCTACCTCATCGGGTAGAAGCCCCAAGCGTCCCATTCCAGTGTCTACCTTGATGTGCACATGGGCTTGGCGGCCCAGGTCTAGGGCAGCGCGTGAGAGAGCCTGAGCGACGTCGAGGGAGAAGATGGTCGCCGTCACCTCATGAAGTACGGTTTCCCTTGCTTGCCAAGGAGGGGTGAACCCCAAGATAAGGATGGGGGCACTGATGCCCGCTTGTCGCAGGGCAATGGCTTCGCTCAGGCAAGCGACGCCCAACCATGTAGCTCCATTGTTCAAGGCGGTCCGAGCCACTTTGATGGCGCCATGGCCATAGCCATCCGCTTTGAGCACAGCGAGCACCTTCACTTCTGGGCCTACCCATTCGACGATGCGCCGTACATTCTGGGCAATAGCTTCTAGGTCGATCTCCACCCATGTCGGACGTTCTGGGCGAACGAGGCGCACTCGTTGCCAGCCCCGGTGTTGTCGGGGTAAGACCTGGGGAGCTGTGGCAGGGTCGGCGAGAAGCTCACGGGCGACCATCTCTAGGCGAGCTTCGGCACTGCCTTTGAGCAGCACTAGATCCCCTGGTCTTGTCTCCTTTTGGAGAAAGCGCACCACGTCCGCCGCCGTGTAGCTCGTTCTGATGCGCTCTGGTGCTAGTCCTTCTCGCCGAGCTTCGTCCGCAGCGATGTGGGCCAGTTCCCCCTTGGTGATTAGCAGATCGCCAACGTGAGCACATTGCTTGCCGATGAGGCGGTGGGCTTCTTCGGTATAACTCCCTAGTTGGACCATATCCCCTAGAACGATTAGCCGGCGCTTGGCGGGCAGGGATTGAAGGGTCTGCAGAGCAGCTAGCGAGGATTCTGGGCAGGCGTTATAGCTATCGTCGAGAAGTTGGCAGCCGTTTATGCCTTCTAGGAGACGTGTGCGCCCAGGGAGGGGCTCTACTTGCGCTAGCCCTTGGCGGATCTCCTCCCAGGAGAGCCCGTATGTGATTCCAACGGCTACCGCTGCCAAGGCAGTATAGGCGTGATGGGCACCGATGAAGGGTATGAACACGGAGAAGCTCTGACCTTGCCAGTGGATAACCAGCTGGGTTCCTTTGGCGGAGACCTTTATTTTATTAGCATAGAGATCGGCCTCGGGGGAGAGCCCATAGGTGAGCACAGCCGCTCGGGTGCGGGCGGCCATCCGTCGAACAAGAGGGTCATCGTAATTGAGGATGGCAATGCCCTGTGGCGAGGGAGGTAGAGCCTCGATCAAGTAGCCTTTTTCTTTGGCGAGCTCTTCCAAAGAGCCGAAAAAGGCAATGTGGCTGTGTCCGATGGAGGTGACAAGACCGATGCGAGGCCTGCTGATTTCGGCAAGTAGGCGTATCTCTCCGTGACTATCGCAAGCCATCTCCAGCACGGCCAGTCGGTGGTTTCTCTCCAACTTGCCGAGAGCAATGGGAAGCCCGAAGCGGCCGTTATAGTTTCCATAGTTCTTGAAAACAGCGAAACGTTCACTGAGAACAGCCGCGACGGCTTCTTTGGTGCTTGTCTTCCCTACACTACCTGTGATGCCAATGACTTCTAGTGGGCTATGAGAAAAGATATATCGTGCATAGTCGATTAGGGCCTGCTGGGTGTTTTTCACTTGGATGTAGGTGACGTTGGGGCGAAGCTTCTGAGGCAACGTTTGGCAGACGACTCCCTTGGCCCCTGCAGAGCATGCTTCTTCAATGTAACGGTGGCCATCCCCTGTTTCTGTGACGAGGGCAAGAAAGAGCTGACCAGGCTCCACAATACGAGAGTCAAAAGCAAAGTCGCTAAAATGGCTGACAGGAGCCGGCCCCACAAGCTGCCCATTTGTGGCCTTGATAAAGTCCTCTAGCGCGATCATTGTTAAAGCCCCATGGCACTTTGCTTTGCGCATTGTACCATGGGGCGGATAGTCCGGCAAAGCGGGTCTGGCCTATGGATACCCTCCAGATGTCGGAGAGGGCTTGGGCGCAGGGGTGCCTGTGGGAGGAGCAGGAGTGTTCGTTGGAGAGACAGGTGTGTTGGTAGCTGGAGCAGAAGTATTCGTTGGAGCCGCCGTTGGCACTTCGGTAGGTGCCTCCGTCGGAGGGATGTATGGGCCACTAGTGGGCGAGGGCTCCACAGTTGGCGGGCCATATGGGTTGGTAGTGGCCGTCGCTTCCGGTGTAGGGGGCTCGTAAGGGCCTTCCGTTGCTGTGGGCACTGGTGTAGGAGGCTGCGTGGGTGTTGCTGAAGGCCATACAGGAGGTGGCTGCCAGGGTTTCTTTGTTTTAGTAGGAGAAGGAGTCAACGTTGGAGTGCGTGTGGGTAATGGTGGAGGAGTGATAGAGATCTGTGCTTTCACGGAGGGGCGAAGCAGAGTAAAGACCCACTCTGTGCTATATGGGCTCACTTCTTTGCGGCCTTGGCCCTTGCCCTTGACAACAATAACACGCCAACGGTAACGCCCAGGGGCCAGCGTTGCTGCGGTGATGCGTACCTGAGTCTTTTTATACCAACCATAGGGTTTTGGTTGAGCGTCCTTTTCATCTGGCCAGATCTGTAGTTCGAACCATTCCTCTTGAGTGAGCTTTCTCTTCCATCCCCAGGTCAGATCAAAGAGGGTAGCTGAGAGCCCGCTGGGAGGGCTAAGCAAAATAGGGCCCCCCGAAGGGGTGGTGGGAGTGATGCTGGGCAGCACCTTGGTAGGGGAGGGTGCAGGTAATGTGTTGGTAGAAGAGGGTATCGTTGTGGCTGTGGGGGGAAGGGGAGGAAATGTGTTCGTGGGACTGGGTTTGAGCTGGGCCGGCGAGGGCGTCGGCGCACTTTTTTTGCACCCAAGGAGGGTGATCGTTCCGAGGAGGAGAACCAAAAGAAGGACCGCTCGTTTACTCATCTTTCGCTCCAGTTCAGTGCTTTCTCCAGGGGCTGAATCTAGGTCGCTTCATCCCTTCCATTATATCTGAAGCGGATATTTTTTGCAATGATTTATTGATTTCACATAAAACGCTTGATCGTGTATCGAGAGGACGCGCTCCCGGCTCCTCGTGCGGAGTAAAGAGAAAGGAAAAGAACGAACGTGGTTGAGTGTGCTGTTAGAATATGTCCCTGATGTGCCTCTTTTCCTTGTTTTGGGGGACAAGATGCGTTCCCAAGCACGTGTGAGGGGATAGGGAGTATTCTCAAGGGAACGGGGGAAGTTGGAATTTTGCCCACGTATGAGCTATGCTAACGGGGCTCGCCAATGATGCAATGGCGAGCCCTTTAGCTTTCTATGGAGGATGTTAGCCTTTTAACCCTGTGGTTGCGATACCTTGGACAAAGTACTTCTGGGCGACGAAAAAGAGGATGAGACAAGGTAGGGCGACCACGATGCTAGCAGCCATAAGAAGGTTATCCTTTGGAGGCCCTGCAGAGAGCTGGGAGTACGTAGTGCCGAGGGCGAAATAACGTAACCCCTGTACGGCTGTCATTTTCTCCGGATCGTTCAGATAGATCAGTGGCCCCATAAAGTTGTTCCAGTTGCCGATAAAGCCAAGGGTTGCCGCTGTAGCGATGGCAGGTTTGGAGAGGGGAAGAATCACGTTCAGAAAGATGCGCAGCGGCCCTGCCCCATCCATCTCAGCAGCTTCGTCCAGGTCTCGTGGGATAGTCATGTAGAACTGGCGAAGCAAAAAGATATTGAAAGCGCCTCCGCCAAACCAGGCAGGAACGACGAGGGGTTTGATGGTATTTATCCAACCCAGGCTTTTAAAGATGAGGTAGGTAGGGATCAGGCGTACCTCGCCAGGAATCATCATTGTTGAGAGCATGAGAAAGAACCAGAGATTCTTCCCCGGGTATTCAAAGCGGGCAAAGGAGTAGGCTACCACCGAGGCAGAGGCGATGGCCCCTATAAGGTTTAAGCTAGTGATGACCGCAGAGTTGCGAATCCAAAGGAGGAAAGGGGCTTCTGTCCAAATTCGGCTATAGTTCTCCACGAAAAGCATTTTCTTAGGCCACAGGGTTGGAGGGTATGAAGCAATCTCGGCGGCGGATTTACCAGAGCTGATGAAAGCCCAGAAAAAGGGAAACATGAAACAGGCTCCCCCCAAGCCTACGATGATATAAAGGATAATGCGCCCAATGATTCTTCGGAGTGGTTGGCGCCGCTTACGCATCGTTCTACTAGAGATCAAGGTTTTTTCTGCTGTCATGAGCGTCATCCCCCCTGGTAAAATACCCAGTATTTTGAAAGTCGGAATTGGAGTATTGTTAGAGTGATGATGATCGCTGCGAGCAGCCAAGAGAGTGCTGCCGCATAACCCATGTCAAAGTAGACAAAGGCTGTTTGGTAGATGTGGAGGGAGATGAACCAGGTGGCGTAGGCAGGGCCTCCACCTGTGGCTACAAAGGCTGTGTCAAACACGCGTAGGGCCCCAATTATCCCCATGATGAAATTGAAAAAGATCACCGGGCTGAGCATGGGGATGGTGATGTGCCAGAATTTGCGCCACCTGCCAGCTCCATCGATCTCGGCGGCTTCCATCAACTCGACAGGTACATCCTGCAGCCCGGCGAGAAAGATGATCATCGCTGAACCTCCAGCATTTTGCCAGAGGGAGACGATGACCAGTGAGGGGATAGCCCATTCCATACTGCTGAACCAGCGAGGCATGGGGAGCCCAACAAATTCAAAGGCGGGTTTGAGGACACCAATCTCGGGGTTAAAGAGCCATCGCCAGATGTACGCTGTGGCCACCGAGGGCGTTAGTGAGGGCAGAAAGTAGAGTGTCCGCCAAAAAGCGAGAAACCTGAGCTTTTGGTTGAGTAGGATAGCGATAGTTAACGAGGCGATTAGCCCAAGGGGGACGGATAGGATGGCATAATAGAAAGAACGCCCGATGGAAGGCCAGACCAAATCGTCTCCACCTAAAAGAGCGTGGCGATAATTCTTTAGCCCGATGAACTGAGGGGGACGAAGCACGCTGTAGCGAGTGAAGCTAAGGATTACGGAAACGACTATTGGCAACGCGGTAAAGGCAAAGAACCCGATAAGCCATGGAGTGAGGAAAGCATATCCTTGGAAAGCTCTGCGGCGTTCCCGGGCGGTCATGCGCATTTTACTGCGTGCTGCCTGAGCTTCTGCAACGGCCATGAAAGCCTCCCTTGTAAATTAGCGATAAGTATTAGTACAAGGGGCCACTTTGTAGCCCCTTGTACTTTGGAAGGAGTGTCTCCGAGCGATCAGGCAGGTTCCTTGTCCAGAACAGCCTGGCAATTCGCTTTGATATTATTGACGGTTTCGTCAGTCCCTTGCTTATCGAGCAGGAGGAGCTGCGTTTGGGCGCTCCACTCGCGGTCGAACTCTTCGCCGCGGAAGTTGGCCACAAAGAAGTCGGGCTCGATCTCTTCCATGATGGGCTTGAGTAGTTTCAGCCCTGGGAAGATGGTGAGGGCGCGCTGATCCTCAAAGAGGTCTGGACGACCGACAGGAGCGCCCTTGCCGGAGAGGAGACCTTGCACGCAGAACTCGAGGCTCGAATGCCATTTGAGATACTCAAAGGCTTCTTCGGGGTGCTTGGAGAAGGTGGTAACGCCATGGACATGCTCATTAAGCATGCTACGTCGCTTAGAGCCTTTCTTGTCTAGCGGGGTGTAGAAAAAGCCTACCCGGAACTTGTCGCCGACGATGACCTTGGGAAGCCGGTTGATGAATACGGGCCAGATGGTAAAGGAAACCAGTTTCCCGGCGACGAACATGTCAGCAACGTTGAACTGCACATCTGGTTTGGGCATGGTTTTATATTTGTAGATTAGGTCGTAGCGCCACTGGAGAACTTTTTTAACTGCCTCTGGCGAATTCCCTGGCAGAGCTGTCTTCCCATCGTCGCTGACCATCTTGGCGCCGAACTGGCGGTACTGGGGTGTGCAAGAGATGGGATGGGGGCCCATGTGCCCAACGTGATAGCCCCAGACATCTCCTTTGGTCGCTTTCATTGCCCAGTCGGTGAGCTCCATGTAATCCCAGTCGTTCTGGGGCTCAGGCAAGCCCATCTCTTCGACGAGATCTTTGTTATAGGCGATAACGGGGCAAGAGGGCTCGGATGTAATGGGCATCCAGAAGAATTTGCCCTCCCAGCTGGAGGAGGCGACGACGCCAGGGAAGAACTGTGAGAGGTCATAGTTGGTCGCTTCTACCATGGGCATCAAGTCGCGGACGATGTTATACTCGATGCCCCAGCTGATGTGGTTGCGGTGCCGCGGAGGGAACCAAACGATATCACCCAAGGTGCCGGCCGCGACGTGCGCAAAGATCTTGGGGAAATAGTCGTTGGTCCAGCCGGCCACGGGCTCAAATTTGAGCTCGATGTAGGGATGCTCACTGCGCCAGCCGCCTACGTTTCTCTCCCAGGCCTCTTTCATCCAGCCATACCACTGGTCGCCCTGGTTGGTGTGGATGCGTAGAACGACCTTCTCCCTTGGAGCAGGGGTTTTAACGACGACTTTTTCAACAACTTTGGTAACAACTTTTTCCTTCTCGACGACTTGAGTAACGACCTTCTCAACAGGTTTCTCGACGATTTTGGTTACTTCGACGACTTTGGGCTTGCAAGCGGCAAGGATGGCCCCTGCAGAGCCGATGCCAGCAAGCTTGAGTAGTTCTCGACGGGTCATCTTGGATTTCATAGAAACTTTCCTCCTTGCTTACTTAACTTGCCAAACATCAAAGTTTCTTATCCTTTTGTTTCGAGCGTCCCTCCTTTCTGACATAAACCAAAATACCTAAAACCACTCTTTTCTATTGCAAGCCTCAAGGAGTTTGAATCTCCTTGGCAATGCCCACGGTCTTTCCTATAATGGAGAGTGAGGGCGAAGAGTGGACTAGAGAAAGAAGAATAAACTCTATGCATTTAGGATAGCATAAGAGAAGATGTTCTAAAAGGTTTTGACTCCCTTATTTCTCCCGTAGAACTCCCTAGGTGGTTCTCGATGGTTCCTCAGTTGGATCGCGAACAGTTCTCCAAATGGGTTTCTGAAGCGCTCAAGCAATTATACGATTCTCCCTCTCTGGGGAAGCATCCTCTGGCAGAGCTTTTCGCCAGGGCTGAAGGGGGCGTGCTGGATCGTGCCCAGAACCTCCGGCGCATTTTTCTTGAGGTTATCCAGTCGTTGCGTCCCAAGGCGGGAACTCCTGTGGATTCGCCCGACTGGCGAGCTTATCGCATCTTGGAGATGCGCTATCTCGAAGGCTTAAGCCCGGATGAAGCGATGCTAGAGTTGGCCCTTCAGAAGAGCCAGTATTTTCGCGATCAGGCCCGCGCTCTTGAACTGGTGGGGGATTGTCTCTGGCAACGCTATAGGAGCTCTTTTGCCAAGGATGCAGAGGCTGAGCCAGAAGACTTGCTTCGCTTAGAACTAAAGCGCCTCTATGAGCATGCCGCGTGGGATACGGTAGACTTGAAAAAGATCATCGAGGAGCTGAGCAGTGTAGTTGTTCCCCTGGCTCAGGAAAGAGGAGTTGATTTCATCAACGAGATTATCTCTCCTTTGCAAGTTCGTTATGGGAGCCGAGTTATCCTCAGGCAAGCGATGTTAAACCTCTTTCTTTTGGCAATGGAGATAGGTTCACGAGGAAAGGTCAGGCTTAGTAGCTCTGCAGAAGGGGAGCTTACCCTTGAGATCTATCCTTCTGAGGGTCAAACTTTGCCCTCTCTTTCTTCCGAACAGGAACGGAGGCTGAGCCTCGCACAAGAGTTGATTGCAGCAACGAGGGGACAGCTTGTTCAAGAGGCCCACTCTGCAAAATGGATTTTGAAGCTGAACTGGCAAGAAGTAGAGAACGTCCTTTTGGTGATCGATGACAACCAGGGTTTTTTAGAGCTCTTTCATCGTTATCTAGAAGGGCATAATTGGCGGGTTGTCTGTGCTTCTGGCGGAGCAGAAGCACGCAAACTCGTGCGTGAAACCAAGCCTTCCGTCATCATCCTTGATGTCCTCATGCCTCAGGAAGATGGATGGGAGCTCCTGGTTTCTCTGAAAAAAGCCCCAGAGACCCGTCATATACCCATTATTGTCTGTTCAGTGCTTCCTGAAGCGGATTTAGCCCTCTCTCTGGGAGCAGCTGCCTATCTCCCCAAACCCGTGAGCGAGCGCTCCCTACTTCAGGCATTAGCTCCTTGGCAAAGGCTCAATGCCAGCCCGGTGCCAAAGCAGCCAGGTTCGCCTCAATAGTTCGTATTAGCTCACCCAGACGGAGCCCCCGCATTTTTGAAATGTAGATCTGCCCAGGAAGACGGATCTCTACCTCTTCGCGGTCTCGGGCCGAGATAACGATGACAGGGATGTTGGCTACTTCTGGATCTCTGGTCATCCGAGCAAGGATCTCGTGGCCACTGAGCTGGGGCATCATCAAGTCTAGGAGGAGCAGGTCGGGAGGATGGCTTTTTAATATCTTCCATGTTTCCTCACCGTTATGTGCCTCGAAGCAGTTCGCAGGCGGAATTTTGGGCACAAGCATGCGTCGGATGAGGCGAACCATATCGATGTCATCATCGGCGATTAGTACTCGTTGGATGGGGCGATTGAGCTTTTCGATGGCTCGCCACAGTTCCTTCTCCGAGACGGGTTTGACGATAAAGTCATTTGCGCCGAGCATTTGAGCTGCCTGGTGCGAACTAGGAAGTGTGCAGCGCAAAAGAACCAAGTCTTCGGGCAGGGTTTCAAGCTGGGTCGAGGTGTCGGTGATAAGGGCAACGGCTTTCATTTCTTTGGCCAGGGAGATACCCTCTTGGAGTGAGGGTGCTCCTAGGATGCGGTAATCCCCCAAGTAGCGCTGGAGGAGAGAGATGATCTGCTCGTCGTCATGGACGATGATGACCAATCGCTTTTGAGCGGCAAGCCGCTTGATAGGCTTCCCACGTACGAGCCGGGCTGCTTTGACTTCTTGGGCCTCTTGTTTTTCTTCAGGTGAGGCGCAGGGGAGGGTGAACCAGAAGGTTGAGCCCTTGAGGTAGATGCTGCGTACTCCCATGCGCCCGCCGTGGAGCTCGATGAGCTTCTTGCTGATGGGGAGGCCAAGCCCCGTGCCACCTGTCCAGCCTGCGGGGGAAAGGGGTTCTGCCTGACGAAACTCCTCAAAGATTCTTGGGAGTTGGGCTTCAGGGATACCTCGCCCTGTGTCCGCTACGCTGATGACAACTTCTTGGCCTCGCCGGCTGGCATCTATGTAGATCCAGCCCTGCTCGGTGAAACGGGCGGCGTTGACTAGGAGGTTCAAGAGCACTTGGCGGATGCGTAATCGATCGATAAAAAGGGCGGGAAGGTCCTTCTCAATGTGGACGCGCAGTTCAAGGCCTTTGGCTTCGATATAGTTGCGTACCATGCCTATTGTTTCTTGGATGAGGAGTTCGATATCCACGTGCTCTCGTTCGAGAGCCAATTTGCCAGCATCGATGCGTGCAAGGTCGAGGACATCGTCTACCAAAGCGGCTAGGTGGCGGGCGTTTTGGTAGACGGTATTCAAATCCTTACGATAAGGACCAGGAATTTGGATACCTCCGTACTTTTGTGGTGCTGTGAGCATCATCTCGCAAAAGCCGATAATGAGATTCAAAGGCGTGCGGAGCTCGTGGCTGAGGTCGGTGGCAAATTTGGCTTTGAATTGTTCCGCTTCGGAGGCGGCCCGCCAGGCGGCAATAAGGGCAGCATTGGTGCGTTCTAGCCGGTAGTAGGCTTGGTCTAGGTCTTTGAGAGCTTGGGCAAGTTGCCCTCGGTGGCGACGGGCTTCTTCCATGTTCTTTTGGGCCTGGTTAAAGCTATGCAGAGACCATTGCACTACAGTGTAGAGAGCTCGCGAGGAGACCCATCCCACAATGCCAGTGAACGCCCCGAGAACTAGCGTTGCAATGGTATATTGCGGGGGAAGGAACATTGTGGGAGAGAAAAAAGTGTGCCACAGGGTGAGAAGAAGGATCAATCCCTCTGCTGCCATGGCGCCTGGCCAGCCTACAGTAAGGGTGGCCATGAAGGGAAGCAAGGGATAGAGGAAGGTGATCTCTGGTCGGCCGAAGATGTGGGTAGCCCAAAAGATCAGCAAGGCCAGCCCCGTCTGCCAGACGAGCTGGGCAGCAAAGAGATGACGAGGAATAAGCTTGAGAGCAAGCCATGAGGTAAACCCCAAGAAAATTACGCCGAACCAAAATGAAGAGAGCCATTCGTCTGGGGCGAGGAATGTGAGGAGCACTTGGATGACCAGGCAGGTGCCCCCTGCCAGGTAGATGAACGTGCGTAGCACCTCTCCTACAAGTTGAGAGGTGGTTTCCCCCAAAGGAGAGACCTTTTTTGTCGCTTGGAGCGTTTCCCACATATCTTTGATCCTTTCAAAGCTCACTCTTGCTTCATTTTAGAGACCTTCAAGGTGAAAAGCAACGCCGAAAAAGGGATTCGTCTCGTTGAGAAGGGCTTTCTT
Organism: Anaerolineae bacterium; assembly: GCA_021162655.1. Classification (GTDB taxonomy): domain Bacteria; phylum Chloroflexota; class Anaerolineae; order UBA1429; family UBA1429; genus JAGGYI01. The sequence goes on along the minus strand of JAGGYI010000060.1, from coordinate 3,377 downwards.
CTGTGTTATAATGCGAACAAAGAGTTCATTCAAAATAGGAGAGGCTTATGTACCAGAGGATCATTCTTATAGGACATCTGGGGCGTGATCCGGAGATGCGCTATACTCCTGATGGCACCCCCGTGACGAGCTTTACGGTGGCGACAAATCGCCGGTGGACGGACGCCAATGGGCAGCAGCAGGAGCGGACTGTCTGGTTCCGGGTGACGGCTTGGCGGAGACTTGCGGAAACCTGCGGGCAGTATCTCTCCAAAGGGCGTTTGGTTCTGGTAGAGGGTGAGCTTACAGAGCCACGGCCTTTCCAAGGGCGCGATGGGCAGTGGCGAGCTTCTTTGGACGTGACAGCGCGTACTGTCAAGTTCCTTGGCGGGCGTGGTGAGGTTGCCCCGACACCGTTTGAGGAGGAAGATACCGAGGTTCCTCCCATGGATGAGGAGGAGATCCCCTTCTAAGCAATAGGGTAGGGAAGCTTTTTTTGCCCCATAGCAGTTTTTGCTATGGGGGCCTTTTTTCGCTTTGATAAAATTAGGAGGGTGGAGTTGGCCGAGGTTTCTGAACTGGTTCTATATCATGGGGCCATTCGCACGATGGATCCTTCCCTCCCTTTGGCTGAGGCTGTCTGGCTAAAGGAGGGGAAAATCGCACTGGTAGGTTCCTCTGCCAAGGTGCTCGCGGCTGCTTCACCGGAGGCGGAGCGCATTGACCTGCAAGGAAGGACAGTGTTGCCAGGTTTTGAAGATGCCCACCTTCATTTTGGAGAATATGGCCTTCTCTTGCAGCGGGTGGATCTACGGGGGGCTTCTTCTCTTTCGGCGGCATTGGAAAGAGTTCGTCTAGCTCTCCGAGAGCATCCCAAAGGAGAGTGGCTTCAGGGTTCTGGATGGGACCATAACCTGTGGCCGGGGGCCAAGCGGCCCAGTCGCTATGATCTGGATCAGGTGGCTCCCGATGTGCCCATCGCTTTACGTAGTAAGGATGGGCATTCTCTGTGGGTGAACTCGCTGGCCTTGCAATTGGCTCAGATTAGTGCATCCACACCTGATCCTCCAGGTGGACAGATTCTGCGCGATGAGGCAGGAGAACCTACAGGGATTCTTGTAGAGCGCGCACTGGGGCTTATCGTGAGGCACATACCTAAGCCAAGCAAAGCGCTAATGGAGCGGGCTTTGCGGTTGGCTTTGCGAGAGGCGGCTCGGCTAGGGGTGACAAGTATCCACAACTGCGAAGGGCCCGAGAGTTTTGCAGCCTTTCAAGAGTTGGCGGCCAATGGAGAGCTCACACTGCGGGTGTGGCATATGATCCCTTTGGAGCACCTTTCTTCGGCGTTGGCACTGGGTTTGCGAACGGGTTTTGGCAATTCACTGCTGCGTGTAGGCCATGTGAAAATTTTTGCTGATGGAGCTTTGGGTTCTAGAACAGCCGAGATGCTGGCCCCTTACGAAGGAAGCGACTCTGATCGGGGCGTGGCGACCCTGACAACCGAAGAGATCTATGCGGCGGTTCGAGATGCCGCCCAAGGGGGATTGGCTTGTGCCATCCATGCTATCGGTGATGCTGCAAACAGGCGCGTGTTGGACGTTTATGAGCGAGTCAAGAAGGAGGGGTGGACAGGAGCTCTCCGGCAGCGTATTGAGCACGTTCAATTGCTTGCTCCTGAGGATTTGCCTCGTTTAGCAGAGTTGGGAGTTATTGCTTCCATGCAACCTGTTCATGCCACTCAAGATATGGAGATGGCTGATCGTCATTGGGGCCGGCGAGCCCGTTGGAGCTACGCATGGCGGAGCCTTTTAGATCAAGGTACCACCCTGGCTTTTGGGACGGATTGTCCCGTGGAAAGTCTGGATCCTCTGGCAGGCCTTTATGCTGCCGTTACACGGCAGCGCAGAGATGGCTCTCCTCCTGGGGGATGGTATCCTGAAGAACGCCTTTCTTTGGATGAGGCGATCTATGCCTATACGATGGGATCGGCCATTGCATCCGGTGAAGAAAGGGAGAAAGGCAGCATTTCGCCGGGCAAATGGGCAGATCTGGTCGTACTTTCCCAAGATATTTACCGAGGGCCTCCAGAGGTTCTCCTGGAGACTCGCGTAGAGATGACCATCTTTGCAGGCCGAGTGATCTATAGAGCGGAGTAAAGAAAGGCCCCGAGTTCTACTCGGGGGCCTTTTTTACTTGTGGGGCTTAGTACTGCGGTGTGTAGATAGCGTGGCCTGGTTCTACTTCAGGTTCACCAGGCAGCGAGGCCTCTACGAGGACGGTGTACCCTGGAGGCGAGGCGCCCAAGGGATAAGAGAGTTGTGTATATCCGTCAGATCCTGTGGGGTCTGTGGTGAACGGTCGCACTTGGCCGCGTTCATGGATGGTTACTCTTACCCGCACACCAGAGACGCCACGATCTTCTTCGTCAGTGACTCGGATGTAGAGAACTTGGGATCCTCCCTGCCCAGGAGAAGGGTACTTGGGAGTAACAGAGATCTTAGCTGGCCTGGGAGCAGGTTGTGTAGAGGAGAGAAGACTTTCAACCTCCATAGCGGGCTGTGCCATAGAAAGCTCATGGGATGAAGAGGATGATTCCATCGCCAAGGAGGTTTTCCCATTTTCCATTCCGGAATAGCCCGCTGCTCCGGGCGCGCTGCCCTGGCAAGCACTAACTATTATGGAGAACGCCACCGTGCTCACGAGGAAGAGTGCCCTTTGCACCAAGGTTACTCCTTTTGAGTTTTTGGCGTGTCTTTCGCTTGTCCGACTTTCCCTACTCATCTTGCTGCTCACTTTATATTGAAGGGTATTCATTTTACTGCCCCTTTGAAAACTTGGCAAGAGGATTTTTTTCCCTCTCCTTGCTGTTCAGTTTCCCGCTACTGAGCCAAGTGTTGCGATCAGCATTAGAGCCATAAAGACCACGATGATTAGGAGGGCGCTTACTGCCCCGCTGTTCCTTCGGGAGGAAAGGGAAGTGACGATGATAGGATCTGGTTGGGAAGAAGGCTGTCCCAACGCAGAAGCAAGCATAAGCACAACCAGAACCAGCCCGGTGATGAGAAAAGCCATTTTGCCCCCTTTCCTTTTTGCTACACTTACATAACCCCTTTCCGCTCTTATTATAAGGCATAGCTCCGAAGGATTTCTTGACTTTTTTGGCTGGTATTTTAGCTACATTTCTGACAAAAACATGACGATGTCCACAAATTTGGGGAGCAAAGGATATAAACGAGCTAAAATGACTTGATACATGGGGCAAAATGGTCCTTTGGCTTTTACCCTTCTTTTCGCTTTTGGGGCTATCCTCTTAGGTCTTGAGGACGGGTTTGAATAGTAAGGGCAGGTAAAGTTCAAAGGGCGTTGGCGTAAATGTTGGGCTTGGGGTGGGTGTTATC
>JAGGYI010000197.1 GCA_021162655.1 Anaerolineae bacterium | reverse complement strand
GGGTACGACAGAGCGCTAAAACGGAGGCAGGATGCAAGTGATGACTGACGATCCCCGGGCGATACCCAGGGGAAAGCTCTTCCCAATGCAAGGGCTCTGCGTACCCCCCCACCACGTGGGCGTCCACAAAGACGACGACATCGTACTGGGCCATCGCCTCGGCGATCTCGGGGACCAGCTGATGGGTAAAGCCCATCCCCAAGGGCTTTCCCCAGAGCTCTTCCTCTGCATCAGGCTCCAGCGCTGGGAGCCCCAGCCGCGCACGAAGGCGCTGCAGGATGTGAAAGGCCACCCCGTCATCGCGGCGGCTGAGGTTCCCATAGCCAACGATCAAGAGGGCCTTGGGGTCCGTCTCTTCAGCCCCCCGCTCACTATCAGTAATCTCCATCCCTCTCCTTACACAGAACCGTTCTCTATCAATCCTACTCTAGGTCGCAACGGAGGCAACGGCGGCACTCCTCGCGGCAGGCCTCCTCAGAGAAGCCCAGCTCCACCTCTCGCCAGTTGTTCCGCCGCACCTCAGGGGCCTGGACAGGCATCTCGGCACGCGGCGCCTCGGCGTAATCCTCCATCTCCCAGGTCACCGGCACATCGGTATAGGCCAGCCACTCGTCCTTGGGCAGGGGCTTGCCTCCCTGGAGATAGGCATCCACCGTCATCGCCACGCGGTTCCCCTGGGCCACCGCCTCGACCACCGTCGAAGCACCAAGGACCACATCGCCAGCGGCAAAGACGCCTTCACGAGTGGTAGCAAGTTCACGGCTAACCCTGAGCGTAGCATTCCGATTGCGCTCTAACTCCTCATCCGAGGCCCAATCTGTCTCGGGATTCTGGCCAATGGCCCGAATGACCACATCCGCCGGCATGACGAACTCTGTCCCCTCGATGGGATAGGGCCGCCGACGGGCACTGGAATCGAACTCGCCCAAGCGCTGCTTGACCAACTCGATGCCCGTGACCCGGCCATTCCCCTCGATGCGCGTGGGGTTCACCAAAAAGTGGAACTGGACACCCTCTTCCTTGGCCTCACGTATCTCCGACTTCATCGCCGGCATATCCTGCTCTGTACGCCGATAGACGATGTGTACTTCTGCTGCTCCCAGCCGCAGGGCCACTCGCGAGGCGTCGATGGCTGTATTGCCACCACCAATGACTACCACCCGCTTACCCTTGACGTCTGGCGCATTGCCCAGGGCCACGCCCTTGAGAAAATCAACCCCAGCCAACACTCCGGGCAGTTCCTCCCCTGGGATGCGTAGCTTGCGGCTGGCATGGGCACCAACAGCCAGGATCACCGCATCATAGCCCTCCTTCTCCAAGAGGTCATCCAGGGTAAAGTCGCGGCCGAGCTTGGAATTCAGTTTGATCTCCACGCCAGCCCGCTCGATGTTGGCGATCTCCGCTTGGAGAATATCCCGTGGCAGGCGATACTCAGGAATGACAGTCGCCATCATTCCGCCGGCCACCGGCAGGGCCTCGTGCACGACCACATCATAACCCCACTGGGCCAAGCGCAACGCGGCGGTCAGCCCGGCAGGGCCAGAGCCAATGACGGCCACCTTTTTATCCTTCTTGGGCTCCAAGAGCGGCGGAGTCCAGGGCTTGGAGAGCTCGTGATCGGCCATAAAACGCTTGATCTGCCGGATGGCGACGGGCTGATCGAGCTCACCGCGGCGGCAGTGCTGCTCGCAGAACGCCGGGCACACCCGCCCACAGACCAGGGCAAAGGGGTTGCGCTGCCGGTGAATCTCCAACGCCTCGGCATACTTGCCCTGGGCCACCAGGCTCACATAGCTGGGCACATCCACCCCAGCGGGGCAGGCGTTCACACACGGGGAACGCACCAGCTCCTTGCAGGTGCCCGCCGGGCAGCGCTTCTCCAAAATGTGCGCCTCAAACTCCTCACGGAAGTAGCGCAACGCGCTCATCACAGGGCCAGGAGTGAGCTGCCCCAGCGCGCAGAGCGCCGTGGAGGACATCTGTTTGGAGATCTCTTCGATCCTATCGAGATCCTCCATCGTGCCCTTGCCCTCGGTGATGCGGGTGAGGATCTCGAGAAGGCGCTTGCCGCCAACCCGGCAGGGAACGCACTTGCCGCAGGATTCGGCGGTCGCAAAGGTGAGGAAGAATTTGCTAAACTCGACCATGCAGGTATCTTCATCAACGACGATCATCCCGCCGGAACCCATCACCGCGCCCGCCTGGCGCAGCGAGTCAAAGTCTACATTGAGGTTCAAGCCCGAAGCGGGGAGGCAACCACCCAAGGGGCCACCTGTCTGCACCGCCTTGAAGCGCTTGCCCCGGGCGATGCCCCCACCGATATCAAAGATGATCTCTCCCAGAGGGGTCCCCATGGGGATCTCGACAAGCCCCGTGTTTTTGACCTTGCCCGTCAACGCAAAGATGGCCGTGCCAGGGCTTCGCTGCGGGCCGATGGAGTTGAACCAATCCGCCCCATTGACGATGATCTGGGGCACGGTGGCATAGCTCTTCACATTGTTGTTGTTCGTCGGCTTGCCCCAGAGCCCAGCCACCGCCGGGAAGGGCGGCCGTGGACGTGGCTCGCCACGCTTGCCCTCGATCGAGGCGATGAGGGCCGTCTCCTCGCCGCAGACAAAGGCTCCCGCTCCCTCTTTGATCTTGATGCGGAAGGAGAAATCCGTACCCAGGATGTTCTCCCCCAGCAAGCCATACTCTTCTGCCTGCTGGATGGCGATCTTTAGGCGCTTGATCGCCAGTGGGTACTCGGCGCGGCAATAGATATATCCCTCGCGGGCCCCGATGGCATACGCCGCAATGGCCATGCCCTCCAAGAGAGAATGGGGGTCACCCTCGAGGACAGAGCGATCCATAAAGGCGCCCGGGTCGCCCTCGTCGGCGTTACAGACAACGTATTTGACATCGCCTGGAGCCCTACGGGTGAACTCCCACTTGAGGCCGGTCAAAAAGCCGGCACCGCCTCGCCCGCGCAACCCCGAACGCTTGATCTCCTCGATGACGTCGTCGGGGGTCATGGTGGTCAGCACCTTGGCGAGCCCCTCATAGCCTCCGCGAGCGATGTATTCACGAATATTTTCAGGATCGATGATGCCACAGTTCCGCAGAGTGATGCGCAGCTGCTTACGATAGAAGGGAATATCTTCATAATAGGGGATGGATTGATGGCTCTCGGGCTCTTTGTAGGTCAGCCGCTCGATGATTTCATCCCGCAGGACAGTCTTTTCGATGATCTCGGCCGCATCTGCCGGCCGCACATTGCAATAAAGGATCCCTTTGGGATAGATGGTGACGATGGGGCCCATAGAGCAGAGCCCTCGGCACCCCGATTCTCCAACACGAATCTCCTTCTCCAAACCTCGGCGCGCTACCTCTTGACGCAAGGCCTGCACAACGTCCAAAGCGCCAGCAGCCACGCACTCGCTGCCCGTGCAGACTAGAATATTGGCCCGATATAGGGATTCTACCATGATGGGTCCTCCTGGACAATGTTTCTCAGAACGTGCTCCTTAGAGACAGCCTAGAGCTCATACCTTGAGACGACCGATGACCCACTCCTTAATCACCCGGCCTTTGACGAGGTGTTCCTCGATGAGCTGGGGGACCTTTTCTGAGGTAATCCGGGCGTAGGTGATCCGCGGCCCGCCTGCCTGCTGGATATCCACCAAGGGCTCATAGGCGCACATGCCAATGCACCCCACGGTAGAGACCTGCGCTTCGATGCCCCGCTTGCGCAGCTCTTCCAGGATGGCATGGAGGGTATCCCGCGCACCCGCTGCAATGCCACAGGTTCCCATCCCGATGATGATCGTCGTACCCGTCCTTTTCTGGGCTTCCAGCTCCGCCTGCACCTGACTGCGGAACTGCCGTAGCTCCTCAACCGATTTGAACTTTGGCATCTTGGACTCTCCTATCAGCGAGAATGAAAAAAAGCCCTTCCACAAAGGTAGGGCTCACTTGAGATCTCGAATCAAACGCACGGCCTTCTCGGGGATGAGCCGGCCCACTACATGCCCGTCAATCACTGCCACAGGGGAAAGGCCACAGGACCCCAAGCAGTAGACCACCTCTAGGGTCACCCGATAGTCAGGGGTCGTCTCGCCTGCCTTGATCCCCAGTTCCTCCTCCAAAGCAGAGATGATCTTGGGGGCACCTCGCACATGGCAAGCCGTGCCATCGCACACGCGCACGGTGTGCCGCCCGCGCCTCGTCAGGTAGAACTGGGCATAAAAGGTGGCCACGCCGTACACCTGGCTCAGAGAGACCCCCAGCTTCTCGGCGATGTGCGTCAGCACCTCGCGCGGCAAGTAGCCATAGATCTCCTGAGCCCGCTGCAAGACAGGGATGACGGCACCAGGAGTTCCCTTGTATTCCTCTAATATTTGGTCCAAGGGGGCCAGGTCCAACGTTTCCTCGACTGCAGTTTGAGCTTCACCTACCACGTCGCTTCCCTCCCAGCCTATAATGATTTCTGCAGTAACGAAAAGCCCTTACGGGCTTTAGCTTCCCAAACTCGTGAACACGCCCCGTGGCACAAAAGCTCCCTCTTATTCTGAGAAAAGAGAGAAGGGGGGACTACCTATCCACAGAGGGGAAAGTGCGGCTGTTCACTTGCCAAGGTAGCAAGGCGGGCAAGACGCCCGCTCTTCTCTGCACCTGCGGAGAATGGGCCACCTTGCCCTAAAGCAAGAGTATGTCGCAGACAACCACATGCTTGGAGCGAACAAATCAGGAGTGCTTTACTCCTCATTGTTCGCTTGTGAATTATATCACGAATTCCCGCGCCTGTCAAAAGAAAAAAACTCCCCCAGGGGAGCCTTCTTTGCCGCTTATAATACATGTGGTATAATCCTTCAGGTATTACGTAGCGTCAGGCTAGGAGGGGTCTTGTTTTATGAAAGATTATAAGGTGGAGCAAATTCGCAACGTCGTGCTCCTCGGCCACGGGAGTAGCGGCAAGACCTCACTCAGTGAGGCAATCCTCTTTGATACAGGTACCATCAAAAGGCTGGGCCGCGTTGAAGAAAAGAACACCGTCTCTGACTATGACGAAGAAGAGCAAAAGCGGGGCTTTTCCGTCAACTGCTCGGTGCTGCCCTGCGAATGGCGTGAGCACAAGCTGAACGTCCTCGATGCCCCAGGGTATATGGATTTCGTCGGCGAGGTCAAGACGGCCATTCGCGCCTCGGATGGGGCCGTCCTGCTCATCTGCGCCGCCTCGGGCGTCGAGGTAGGGGCAGAGCTTCACTGGAGCTTTCTCGAAGAGGAGAACAGGCCACGCCTGATCTTTGTGAACAAGATGGATCGCGATAACGCCAACTTTCAGCGTACCCTCGAGGAGCTCCACACCAAGTTCGAAAAGACCTTTGTGCCCATCCAGCTGCCCATCGGGGCGCAGGATTCCTTCCAGGGCGTCATCGATCTCATCGAGATGAAAGCCTACCTCGGTGAGGAGGGCCAAGAGGCCGAGATCCCCGCCGACATGCAAGAGCAAGCAGAGGCAGCCCGCACAGAGATGATGGAGTACGCCGCCGAGATAGACGACGAGCTGATGATGAAATACCTCGACGGCGAGGAGCTGACCAACGAAGAGCTCCGCAGGGCCCTGGCCCAGGGAGCACGCGAGGGGAACTTTGTCCTCGTCCTCACGGGCTCGGCCACCAAGAATATCGGCGTCCGCCAGCTGCTCGATGCCCTTGTGGACTTTATCCCCAGCCCGGCCCAGGTCGAGCGCAAAGCCATCAACCTGGCCACCCAGGAGGAAGAGGTCCTCAAGGCCGATCCTGCTGGGCCGCTGGTAGCGCAGGTCTTTAAGACGATGGCCGACCCCTTTGTGGGGAAGCTCACCTATTTCCGCGTCTACAGCGGCACCATCACCTCCGACTCGCGGGTCTTTAACGCAAACAAGGGCGAGGAGGAGCGCATCGGCCAGCTGTACATGGTCCGTGGCAAGGAGCAGATCCCCGTGGACGCCGTCAAGGCAGGGGATATCGGCGCCGTCACCAAGTTGGCTGTCACCGCCACGGGGGATACCCTCTGCGATCGGGGCGCCCCCTACCAGATGCCTCAAGTAGAATATCCGGAGCCCCTCTTCTCGGTGGCCGTCTTTCCTAAAACCAAGGCCGACCTGGACAAGCTCGGGGTCAGCCTTGCCAGGCTGGTAGATGAGGACCCCACCCTGCGCGTGGAGCGCAACACCGAGACGAACGAGACGATCCTCTCGGGGATGGGAGAATCGCACATCCAGAT
>JAGGYI010000228.1 GCA_021162655.1 Anaerolineae bacterium | reverse complement strand
GGCGTGGGGCCTACCGGCTAAAGCTGGTGCTACGTGGGGCTGCCGACTAAAGTCGGCGTGACGGGGGCTGACGGCTGGAACAGCGTGGCGTTGGATGTGGAGGAGTGAAATGCGCAGGGTGATCACTTTTCTGGGCACGCGACCGATTCAGACGAGCTACCTTTTCGCGGGGCAAGAGTATAGGGGCAGGCAGTTTGCTGAGGCTCTCTGCCAGTTTCTCTCTTTTGATGAGATGCTCGTCTTTGCCACTCCTCAGGCCCAGGAGACGACGTGGCCCTTGCTTGCCGATCTGGGGGATCCCCGCATCAAGCTGGTACCCATCTCGCTGGATCCTCGGGGGGAGCACCTTTGGGGTCTCTTTCAGCGGCTGACAGAGTGTGTTGCCCCAGGGGATCGAGTGATCTTTGACCTCACGCATGGCCTGCGCCACGTGCCCTTTGTTGTCTTTTTGGCGGCGGCCTATCTCACCCAGGCACAGGGGGTAGAGATCGAGGCTGTCTATTATGGAGCCTATGAGCTCGCACAGGTGGGGAAGGCGGCCCCGGTAGTGGACCTCTCGCCTTTGGTCTCGCTCTTGAGCTGGCTCACGGCTGCTGGGCAGTTTGTGCACACGGGCGATGCGCGCCTTTTGGCGGGGTTGCTCCTGGAGGAAGCTGAGGCCCTCCGGCAACAGCGAGGTGAGGAAGGGCTTCCTTCTGAGCAGGAGCGGCGCCTGCGGCGTTTGGGGCGAAGACTGGAAGAGCTCTCCCTAGCCTTGATGCTCTGCCGCCCTTTGGAGGTGATGAGGCAAGCAGGCCCCTTTGCAGAAGCTTTGCGCGATGCTTTGGCCGTGAAGGGGGAGCGAGCTCGTCCCTTTCAGCTGTTAGCGCAGCGTATCCAAAAAGAGTATGCGAACCAAAGCCTGCCCAACCCGACTGCCCCAGAGAGCGTGGAGGCTAGCTTGTGCAAGCAGTTGGAGCTCGTCGCTTGGTACAGAGAGAAGAATCAGCTTCTGCAGGCGGCCACGTTGGCCCGCGAATGGTTAGTGACGGCGCTGGGGTGGCGCCTGGGAAAGGGCTTTGTTCTTGGCCCGAGAGCACGTGAGGAGCTAGAAAGAGGACTCAGTGGCTTGACCAAATGGCAGCGAGGGGAGCTAGCTCCGAACGAGCTAAACCCAGTGGCCAGGGAGCTTCTTACTTGGCCTGCGGAGGAGCGCGAGATGCTCTCTTGGCTTTTTGACAAGCTCGGCGATGTGCGTAATGATTTGAACCACGCTGGCATGCGGGAAAATGCTAGGTCCCCCCAGCGCCTCCGGCAGCACTTTGATGAAGCTTGGGAGAAGCTGCAGGAACTCGCCCGGTGCTGGGGAGTGTGGTGAGTGAGGTGCAAAGTGCTTGTGCTCAACTATGCTCATCCATTGACAAAGGAACAGCGGGAGCGCATCGAGGAACTGGCCGGCCAGAAGATCGAACAGGTCCTTGAGATTCCCGTGCAGTTTGACGTGGGGCAGCCTTTTCTGCCCCAGGTTGAACGTCTCATCCGGGAGACGGAACGTCTCGTTGGTCGCCCAAAGGACTTTTGGCAGAAGGCTCCGCTACTGATTAATCTACCCTCGTTGAACTTTGTGGCCGCGGTGCTTCTCAGCTATCTCCATGGGCTGATGGGCTATTGGCCGACGGTTATCCGCCTGCGTCCGGTGGAGGGAAGCACTCCCCGGCGCTTTGAAGTGGCTGAACTGATCAACCTCGACGAAGTGCGCCAGCAAGCTCGTCAGGCTCGCCAGGGTTGAGAAGGAGGTAGAAGGAAGGGATGGGAGCGGCGCGCAAATGGTTCGAAGTGGGTTTCGACTTGACCTACTTGGCCACTGTCTGGGGATTTGTGGGGGCCATGTTCCAGAGGCGAGATCTAGTACGCCCTGAGGATCGACGTGTGGCCAAGTTGGTGCTCGCTGCTTTTCTCCTCCTCGCCTTGGGAGATACGGGCCATGTGGGCTTTCGTGTGCTGGCTTATGCCTTGGGCAGCGCTCCGCAGCTTTCCCTCTGGGGGGCTCCTCTGAGCTTGACGGGCCTGGGCACTTTGATGACGGCGGTTACGGTGACCCTCTTTTACGTGCTCTTTTTGGCCATCTGGCGTTATCGCTTCCAGGGAGAGTATGGAGCCTTTGGCCATCTTCTCATGGCGGCGGCCCTTTTGCGGCTCATCCTTTTGGCTATGCCCGTCAACCAGTGGAACGCACCCGTGCCGCCTCAGCCTTGGTCCATCATCCGCAACCTGCCCCTCTTGCTCCAGGGGCTGGGGGTGGCCTATTTGCTTCTCCGTGATGCGGCCCGCCAGGGGGACCGCGCCTTCTGGTGGATGGCGTTGATGATCTTGGTTTCCTATACCTGCTATACGGCTGTCGTTCTTTTGGTGCAGCGTTACCCTGCAGTGGGCTTTTTGATGATCCCAAAGACGGTGGCTTATTTGGTCATCTGTGTGCTGGCCTACAAGGCTCTTTACCAGGCGCAAGGGACGCTGGCGGAGGGCTGAGCGTGCAGGCTCTCTCCTCTCTCCCCCATGGCTTTGGTGTTTGGGAAGCGTATACCGTGTACTTGTTGGCTCGGACCAAGCCTTTTGTAGAGCGGCTATCTTAATTTCCCCGGGTCTTCGCTGTGTTCCTTCGTCCATTGCGCGAGTCATCTCCCATTTCCAAGGCATCTCATTGACCCCCTAATGTTCTCCCTGGCATATCAGGAGTATCGTTCTAAAGGGAATCCCTTTTGTCACTGTTGAGAGAATCTACACACTTTGCTCTAAAGTTTTCAGAGTGCGGGTGGGTGGGTCTATCTGTAGTTGGGCTTGAGAATCAAACTCTGCAGGGGGAGTTTCCCTGAATTGACAGTTTCTAGCCGGCTAGAAGGGCCTTTGTCAGCTTATCCTAGATCATGGTATACTCGGGGGCGCGTGGAATATCTCGGGAGGTGCGGTGATGGACTTTTCTTTCACTGAAGAACACGAGATGGTGCGCAAGATGGTGCGCGAATTTGCCGAGCGCGAGATTGCGCCGACGATCAAAGAACACGATCGCAACCAAACCTTTGATGAGACGCTGCTTCCCAAGATGGCTGAGCAGGGACTGCTGGGTATTTGTATCCCCGTCAAGTATGGAGGGGCGGGGATGGATTATATCTCTTTGGGGATTGCCTGCGAAGAGTTGGAGCGGGTGGATACCTCAGCCCGGGTGATCCTCTCGGTACATGTAGCGTTGAACAGTTTGGCCCTTCTTCAGTGGGGGACGGAGGAGCAGAAGCAAAAGTATTTGGTCCCTCAGGCTTTGGGGGAGCGCATAGCCACCTTTGGGCTCACCGAGCCGAACGCTGGGAGCGATGTGGCCTCAATTCAGACGACGGCCCGGCGCGATGGAGATAGTTATATCCTCAACGGAGAAAAAATGTGGATTTCCTTGGCCGACGTGGCAGATAATTTTCTCATTTTTGCTTACACTGACAAGAGTAAAAGGCACAGGGGCATGTCGGCCTTTATCGTGGAACGCGAGTTCCCGGGGGTGGAGACGGGTACCATTCATGGCAAGATGGGAGTGCGTGCGGGGAACACGGGCTACATTTCCTTGCAGGATGTGCGCGTGCCTGCCGAAAATCTTTTAGGTCAGGAAGGGGAAGGATTCAAGATCGCTATGAGTGCCCTGGATAACGGTCGCTACACCGTGGCTTGGGGGGCCGTGGGTTTGATTCGGGCTTGCTTGGAGGCGAGTGTGCGCTATGCAAATGAGCGCTACACCTTTGGGGTGCCTATTGGTCAACATCAATTGGTGCAGCAGATGATCGCCAAGATGGCCCAACGTCTAGATGCCGGGCAGCTTCTCTGCCTGAAAGCAGGTTGGATGAAAAACCAGGGCCTGCGAAACACTCGCGAGACCTCAATGGCCAAGTGGTACTGTTGCGATGCTGCTTTCGAATCGGCCTCCGATGCCGTGCAGATTCATGGAGCGTACGGATATTCTGACGAGTATGATGTGGAGCGTTATTTGCGCAACAGCAAGGGAGCAGTGATCTACGAGGGATCTCGGGAGATTCACACTATCCTTCAGGCACAGTATGCTTTGGGCTACCGTCAGGATAAGCCTTTGCGATGTGAGCTTCCTGCTTACGATCAGGAAGAGTGGGAGGCGGAGGAATAGTTTTTTCACCAAGATATTTTTGGAGGTGCGGCGTTGCACGCGATTGTTTGTATCAAATCGGTTCCTGATACTACTGAGGTGCGCTTTGACCCAGAGACGAACACGCTTATTCGAGATGAAGTTGAGTCCATCATTAATCCCTTTGACACCTATGCGATCGAGGAAGCTTTGCGTCTCAAAGAGGCTCATGGCGGCAAGGTGACCGTGCTAAGCATGGGGCCTCCTAAAGCAGAAAAGGAACTGAAAGAAGCTATTGCCATGGGGTGCGATGAAGCAGTGCTCCTCAGTGCGCGTGAGTTCGCTGGAGCAGATACCTGGGCCACCTCTTATACCCTTGCGCAGGCGATTCAGAAGGTCGGCGATTATGATATCATCCTTTGCGGCAAACAGGCGATGGATGGAGACACGGGTCAGGTGGGCCCGGGCATTGCGAACCAGTTAGGGCTCCCTCAATTGACTTATGTTTTCAAGATACGTGAGATTGATTTCACTGAGCGGGTCATTGAAGTGGAGCGTCTGCTCGAAGAGGGACGAGAGGTGGTGCGCAGTCGGCTTCCCGCTGTGCTGACCGTGGTGAAGGATATCAATCAACCACGCTATCCCACTTTTCGAGGTATTCGGCGTGCACGACGCATGCAAATACCTGTGTGGGCGCCCGCGGATCTTGAAGGAGCTGACCCACGGTATTTTGGCCTGAGCGGCTCGCCTACCAAGGTGGTCAAGATTTTCACCCCTCCAAAGCGAGAGGGCAAAGTTGAGATGATAGAGGGGGAAACCCCCGAAGAGATCGCAGACATTCTTTCGGATAAGCTCATCGAAAGCAAGGTGATATAGGGGGACACATGGCGCTTTTGATTATTGATACGGAAGCTTGTACGGGATGCGGTGCCTGTGTGGATGTTTGCCCCTTTGGAGCTCTCGAGATTATCGAGGGCGTGGCTGTAGTGAACGAGAACTGCACGGCCTGCGGAGCCTGCATCTCCGTCTGTCCAGTGGAGGCTTTGAGCTTGCCTGAGGCAGAGGAAAAGCCAGTCACCGAGGACTTGGAGAGTTACCAAGGGGTTTGGGTGTGGGTAGAGCAGTTCCAAGGCAAGGCGGCTAGCATTTCTTGGGAGATGATGGGCCAGGGGCGTCGCCTGGCCGACGAACTAGGTACTACCCTGACGGCTTGTGTGCTGGGCGAAAAGATGGATCGGGTAGCTCATGAGGCCATTGCCTACGGGGCTGATCGCGTTTTTGTGGCAGATGACCCCACTTTGCGAGTGTACCGTACAGAGCCCTATGCTCGTATTTTGGTAGAGCTGGTGCGTCAGTACAAGCCCGAGATCTTTTTGCTAGGGGCGAGCTCCCGCGGGCGTGACCTCGCAGGTGCGGTGGCGACATTGCTTTACACAGGGCTTACTGCTGATTGTACTGGCCTAGAGATTGACCCCGAGACGCGTCTCCTTTTGCAGACGCGCCCAGCCTATGGGGGCAACATCATGGCCACTATTCTGACGCCCAACCATCGCCCTCAGATGGCGACGGTACGCCATCGAGTTTTCGAGGTCCCTGAGCCAGATTTTGAGCGCCAGGGCCAAATTGTTTCAGTTCCGGTGGTTCTCTCAGAGGATGAGATCGCCTCAAAGGTGGTGGATTTCATCGTCGAAGAGGGTGAGGTGAATATCGCCGATGCCAAGATCATCGTTGCCGGCGGGCGGGGCGTTGGAGGGCCTGAGGGATTCGAGCCTCTTCGAGAGCTAGCTCAAGTGCTTGGAGGGGCCGTAGGGGCTTCACGCGCAGCAGTGGACGCGGGGTGGATCCCGTATGCTCATCAGGTAGGGCAAACGGGGCGTACCGTGCGGCCTGATCTCTATATTGCCTGTGGTATTTCGGGGGCCATCCAACACCGGGCTGGTATGTCGACGTCGCGGGTGATTGTGGCTATTAACAAGGATCCCGATGCACCGATTTTTGACATTGCCACTTATGGAGTAGTGGGAGATCTCTTCCAGATCGTACCCGCCCTGACAGAGCAATTTCGCAAGAAGCTAAAGCGATGATTCAAATCCGAATCAACCATGCTTGGTGCAAGGGATGTTACATCTGTGTGAGCGTTTGCCCGCGAGACGTCTTGGCCATCGATACTAAAAGTTGGCAGAAGAGCTTTCACCCAGTATATGTGAAGCAGTTGGAGCGGTGTACTGCCTGCCGAAATTGCGAGCTCTTTTGTCCCGATCTGGCGATTGAAGTACAAGTGGAGGAGGACACGAAATGAGCGCTCAAGGCTGGCAAACCGTGTCCAGCGTTCTTCCTCCAGGCAGGTATTTTCTCCAGGGCGATGAGGCCTGTGCCGAAGGGGCCATTGCTGCGGGTTGTAATTTCTATGCTGGATATCCCATCACGCCAGCGAGTGAAGTGATGGAACGGATTGCGCGTCGCTTTCAAGAGTTGGAGGGGCGCGTTTTCGTCCAAATGGAGGATGAGATCGGTTCTATTGCGGCGGTGATAGGGGCTTCTTGGGCGGGAGCTAAGGCCATGACGGCTACCTCCGGGCCAGGTTTCAGCTTGATGCTGGAGAACCTGGGATATGCGATCATGACCGAGACTCCGCTGGTTTTGGTAGATATCCAACGGGCAGGGCCCAGCACAGGGCAAGCTACGCGTCCTGCTCAAGGAGATGTATTTCAGGCGCGCTGGGGGGCTAGTGGTGATTATGAGGTTATTGTTCTGGCCCCTTGGTCGGTGGCTGATATGTATTGGCAGACGATTCGCGCCTTTAACCTGGCAGAGCAGTTCCGCGTGCCTGTGATCATTCTGGGAGATGAGGGGATCGGCCACCTGCGGGAGCGCGTTGACATTCTCCCTGAGGTGCGCGTGTATAATCGCCTCAAGGAGCAAGGCAAGCCTCCTTTTGGGGGCCAGCTTGTCCCCCCGATGCCTGCCTTTGGAGAAGGGGCGAAGCTGCTGGTTACCGGCTCGACACACGACCCCTGGGGTTATCGTCGTACGGCGGATAGCAGGGTGCAGGCAGAGTTGGTGGACCGGCTCAGCCGCAAAATTACAGAGCGCAGAGAGGAAATAGTCCAGGCGGAAGCCTTTTTCTGCGACGATGATCCTGAGCTCCTTCTCGTTGCTTATGGGTTCACTGCCCGGAGTGCTTATCGAGCTGCTCGCGAGCTACGTATGCAGGGAGTGCGAGCTGGGTTATTGCGTCTGGCGACTCTTTGGCCCATCCCTGAGAAAACCATTCGCGAGAAGGCTGCTTGTGCTCGCCATGTGCTTGTTCCTGAGATGAACCGAGGGCAGCTTTTACGAGAGATCCAGCGGATCGTGCCACACGCGAAGGGGTATAACAAAACGAACGGCGAGGTGATCACCCCCGGGGAGATCATCGGAGCTGTGAGGGAGAAGATAGGATGAACCCTGGGACTACTACCTCGATCAAAAGGATGATTCGTCAAGAGGTGTTTCCTACACCTTTTTGCCCAGGCTGTGGCCATGGAATCTTGTTGGGAGCTATTCTGCGAGCCATCGATGAATTAGGCTGGAGCATGGACGAGTTTCTCTTTGTCTCAGGGATTGGCTGTGGAGGATGGATCCCCAGCCCTCACTTTGCGGCGGATACCCTCCATGTGACCCATGGGCGCGCTATCGCTTTTGCGACTGGAGCCAAGCTTTTCAATCCGGAGCTCAAGGTTGTTGTTATTGGCGGAGATGGGGACCTGGCTTCCATTGGGGGGAATCACCTGATCCATGGTGCAAGAAGGAATATCGATCTCACCGTGATTTGTGCCAACAATATGATCTATGGGATGACGGGAGGGCAGGTTACTCCTACCACCCCTCATGGGGCCTATACAATGACCACCCCCCAGGGAAACCCTGAGCGTCCTTTTGATCTTTGCCAACTGGTAGCGGCAGCTGGAGCGAGCTATGTGGCTCGTTATTCGGTGTACCATGTACGACAACTGATTCGCTCTCTCAAGAGAGCTTTGCAACATCCAGGGTTTTCCTTTGTTGAGGTTCTTTCGAGTTGTCCGGTACAATATGGTCGGCGGAACGAGCTCCGGAGCCCTGTGGCCATGCTGAATTATTTCCGAGAGCACTGTGTGCCTATTTCGCGGGCTCATACGATGGACTCTGCAGAGCTGGCGGACAAAATCGTCATAGGAGAGTTTGTGCGTTAGAGGCATGGTGATGCCCTTGAACCTGGAGCGAATCGAGGCCTTGCGGGATATCCGCTACTGGCGCACTCCAGAGAAAAGAGTGCGAACAGAAGAGGAGGCTCTCCAGTTCATTGAGGCGGTGGGCTTTTGCTATCTCTTTGGCGATAGGGCAGTCGAGATACCCACTCTTTGGGGAGCTGTTACGGGGAGCCGGCGCCCTTTGCCGCGTACCCATCGCGATCCAGATATTGGGCGAACTTGGGCCTGGAAGGATTCTCTCCCAGCACGCGGCGAGATTTATTACGGGAAGCTCCTGCGCGGCAAGCCTACCCTTGTATCCCTTCAGCTGTTGCCGTATTTCTATGCACTTTCTCCCAATTATGGAGACGTCGAAGATTATAGGGAACAATACGAAGAAGGGCTCCTCAGCGTGGAGGCCAAGAACATCTATGAGGTGCTTTTGCGTGAAGGAGCGATGGCGACGAGTCGATTGCGCCAACTAGCGGGCCTCTCTGGAGGTGGGGCGAATGCCCGGCGTTTCGATCGGGCGATTGCCGAGCTGCAGATGGAATTGAAAATAGTCAAAGTGGGTATTTCGGATGCAAACCGCTGGGGATATGCCTATGTATATGATCTTTTTCTGCGGCGTTTTCCCCATATTCCAGAGATCGCTCGTAAGATTAGTACCGATCAGGCGATGGAAACCCTCCTCTTGCGCTACTTGCAGAATGTGATTGCCGTGCCGGAGGCACAGGCTCGGCGGCTCTTTCGTTGGGACGAGTGGGAATGGAGCCGCTTGATGCAGCGGCTTGTGAAGCGAGAGTTGATCGTGAGAGGGACAAGTATTGAGGGCTTACGAGGGCCTTGCCTTACACTACCAGAGTTTATCTGAAAGAGAGGGATCGGGCCATGGAAAAGGTTTTGGAGGGTAAAGTAGCTTGGGTGACGGGATCATCGCGAGGCCTTGGTCGGGTGATCGCCGATCATTTGGCCAGTTTGGGGGCTCGGGTGGTTATTCATGGAACGGGCCCCTATTCAACCCGGGCGCTGAACGAAGGGGAATCGCTTGAGGCTGTGGCTAGGGAGATGGCGGACCGTCGTGGCGTGCCCGTGCTTCCCGTCTGGGGAGATCTTACTGATCCTCAGGTGGTGAAGGACCTTGTTGACCAAATCCACGAGAGGTTTGGGCGTATTGACATCTTGGTGAACTGTGCTGGTGGAGATATTGGGGCCAAAGGGGTTACAGCCCCTATGGCCGGCAAGCCCGAGGGGAATGATGCCATTCATATCTCTGTAGAGGATATCCGTACGGTTCTTGATCGTAATTTGATGACCTGCATCCTCTGCTGTCGCCAAGTGGCTCCTGAAATGATGGAGCGCAAGTCTGGTTGGATCGTCAACATTGGGAGCATTGCTGGGTTGCAGGGCATCGTCAACTCTGCTATCTATGCCACTGCAAAAGCGGCTGTGCACGAGTATACCCGCTGTTTGGCGGCGATGATGCGCCCTTATAATGTTTATGTCAATGCGGTGGCACCAGGCGAGACGGTAACCAAGCGATTTCTAGCTAGCCGAACTATAGATGAAAGCATGATGGTCAAGGGAGGTACCCTTGTGCGCTATGGCTGGCCCATTGAGATAGCGCGTGTGGTAGGCTTTCTCGTTTCGGAGGAGGCCTCATACCTTACCGGCCAGGTGATCCGCGTAGACGGAGGCAAGCAGTGTTGGCCTGCCTAGCCATTCGATAAAAGAGATGAGGGGGTTGGGAAGCTTCCCACCCCCCTTTTGCTATTTTCTGCTATGGGCGAGGAGCCACTCATAGAGTTCGGGGTTTTCATAGGTTCTTGTCCAGGCGTCGTGCCCAGCGTCAGGGTAGATGGTGAGGCGTACATTCCCACCGCAATTGCGGAGCACCTCTACTAGCCTGGTGGATTCTTCCAGAGGAACGATACGGTCTTGTGCTCCGTGAAAGACCCAAATAGGCAGGTGCTTGAGCTTTTCAACAAGCCGCGCTGGCCCATGGAGCCCTCCGCAGATGGGGACGATTGCAGCAAAACGCTCAGGGAGGAGGAGGGCTAGATGCCATGTCCCGTAGCCTCCCATGCTTAATCCCGTAAGATAGATGCGTTTAGGGTCCACTGCATAGCGTGTTGTTACGTCATCGAGCAGAGCCACAAGGCTCTCTAACTCCATAGGCCACCAACTCTCCTCGGGGCATTGAGGAGAGACAGTGATAAAAGGAAAGTCCGGTTTGGTCTCGACGATCTTGGGGATGCCATGCTTTTTCACTTTGTTCAGGTTGTTGCCACGTTCTCCTGCCCCGTGGAGAAAGAGGATCAGGGGCCATCTTTTCGCAGGATCCTGGCCGTACTCTTGAGGCAGAAAGAGGAGATAGTCAAGGTGAAGCGTCTTGGTGATGCGTTTTTCGAATGTTTGTGCACTCTGCATGCTGCAAAGGACCTCCTGTAAAGATTTGGTACGGTGGTGTTAGCGCTTTTCTGCATAAGCGCGGAATTGGCGAAATTCCTCTCTGGTGATCTTGAAGCTGTGTTTGGGGCCGGGATAGGTTCCGTCCTTGATCTCTGCGACAAACCTTGCCATGGCCTCGCGAAGGATAGCACCTACTTCGGCATAACGTTTTGCATGCCTTGGAGTGAACGCTTCGAACATGCCTATGGCGTCGTGAAAGATCTGGCAGTGGCCACTGCATTGAGCACCTGATCCTATACTGATGGTGGGCACGTGGAGTTTCTCGGTGATGACAGCGGCCACTCGGGCAGGAACGAGTTCCAAAAGGATGGCAAAGACCCCTGCTTCTTCAAGGGCGAGGGCATCCTCCAGCAGATTGATGGCTGTTTGGGCTGTACGTCCTTGGACCTTGTATCCTCCGATGGCTGAGGCACTTTGTGGGGTGAGGCCTAGGTGCCCCATGACAGGGATGCCTGCTTTGACAATGCCACGTACAGCTTCGATGACGTTGCGGCCACCCTCTAGCTTGATGGCATCGACTCCTGCCTCGGCCATGAATCGACCAGCGTTGCGGATGGCTTCGCTGATGGATACCTGGTAGGACATGTAAGGCATATCTCCGATGACAAAGGCTCTTTCGCAGGCTCTGGATACCGCGCTGGCAAAGATGAGCATCATGTCCATGGTGGCGGGAAGGGTGGTGGGGTATCCAAGTACAGTCATGGCTACCGAGTCACCCACGAGGACGATGTCAACCCCTGCCTGGTCGATAATCCGGGCGGAGGGATAGTCGTAGCACGTGATCATGCTCAGAGGCTCGCCCTTTTCTACTTTGGCGAGCAGATCGGGAATGGTAAGTTTTCTACCCATCGGGACCTCCTCTTTGAACTAGGCACCTGACCCAGCATAGGCATTATGGGCAAGGGGGAAGGTAGTGTCAATGCTTGTGAGAGTTTGATGTGCTCAAGGGCTTGCTTTTTCCTTTTGAGGTATATAGAATAGAAGCAGCACCTCTTGGAAGAGAATAGCTTTGGTCATGTTGTGGTGCGTGCCCTTGTGAAGGGGCGCACCACAATGTGTCCCAACAGAGTTTGCGAGATCAAAAGGAGGTTAAGAATGTCCCGCTCGTATCACAACAAGATCCTGCGTGTGGACCTGACGAACGGAACAATTACTGTGGAAGAGCCGGGGGTGGTGTACCTTCGTCGTTATATGGGAGGGTGGAATATTATAGCGGATGTCTTGCTCCGAGAGGTGCCTGCTGGTGCGGATCCGTTGGGTCCAGAGAACAAGCTAGTCTTTGCCCCTGGCGTTCTGACGGGG
>JAGGYI010000307.1 GCA_021162655.1 Anaerolineae bacterium | reverse complement strand
TGTTTGGTTCAGAGCGTGATATAACTTGGGCAGGAGAAGCCAATATTAAACGAGATTGGCTAGGAGAACGTCAGGAAGCACGGGACTGGCTAGGTGACCCTATTCGCTCAAGTAATGGCAATACTCTATACCGTCGCGGCGGCGGATGGGGAGGAGGAGGTGGCGAAGCCGCTTTAGGCTTAGGCCTCTTTATTTTATTGCTCTATGTTACTTACGCCTTATTCATCTTGGTGGGGAAACTCCTATCTCTTCTGTTTAACGCTTGGCGCCGCCTAATGAAGCGGTATCCTCGAACCATGTTGGTCATTCACCTACTGCTTGGCATGGCATGTGTAGGAGGTGGATTATACGCTGCTGGTTTCAGCCTGGGAATACAAGTAGCCGGCATGGCACTGGTACCAGCCTTGTGGGGATGGGTGCAACTTACTCGCCGCCTACCGATGATCTTGATGCCAATTAACGCCTCATTGCTCGGTGGCGGGTTATGGTGGGCGGCCCAGTCCACTCAATCTCTCTGGTTACCAACATGGTCCCGCCTGACCATTGGTTTACCTCTGATAAACAACCTCCCTTTTCTCTTATCCGTCTTACCTATGGTTAGTTGGCTATGGAGCCTGGGCAATCAACGACGCCCCCAACTTTTCCGTCCTCTCAATCTTTTGGTGGTAGGAGCCATTCTCTGTTTTCTATTAACGCGTGTCTGGACTGGCTGGCAGCCGTCATGGGAAACTTGGATTGAGCCTATCCCTTTGCTATCTCAAGTCACCGGTTGGCTGATCTTCTTACTGCCATTGGGAATCTGGTTGTGGTACAAAGGGCAAACCCACTGGCCTCTGCCATTCACTGCTCTCAACCTACTCCTCCTTGGTAGTTTGGTAGGGCTAGCTGCATATCACACTCAAGCAAGATGGCTAGATACGTGGCGCCATTGGACAGTCGGCCTCCCTTTTGCTTCCGCCCCGATTCTGACCCTTTCCCTCACCCCGGTCACATTATGGGGATGGAGCTGGCTCAGCCGCCGTTGGGCAAAAATATTTGTTATACCCAACCTACTACTTAGCAGTGCTATACTGTGGCTCGTGCTAGACCGCACTCGCCCCTTGTGGGCTAGCGCATGGCAAATGATCTGGGGAGAAGTTCCTCTAGCTCTTGACTTGACCTTATTGATCCCTGTATTGCCGCTGGCCATATGGGTGTGGAGACAAGGCAACCGGCGTTGGCCACATCATTGGGGAATCGCACGAGCCCTGCTCTGGGGAGGGATCCTATGGTGGATTGCCGAGCGGACCCGAACCAGTTGGCATGATGCATGGGAAAGCCTTGTCGGCCAAGAGGGCCCCGACCTGGCTTTAATAACCGCCTTAGCCCCGCCGTTTGCATGGACCTGGCTTCGCTTGCGACGCCGCTGGTTACAGCCAATGCAAGTTGCAACTTGGACAGTGATCACTCTACTCCTATTTTGGCTTACAGGCCAACTATTGCCTCTTTCCACCCTAGTACTACGAACAGCTATAGCCCTCTTGCCATTAACCGGGCTGGGCTGGCTATGGCTATTACGTCATCATCCTTACATGGGATGGCCCCTGCTTCTGTTACCGCTAATAGGCACAAGCTTGTTAGCCTGGCTAAGCCCAGATTATTTCCAAGCCTTGCTATCAACTCTTGAATCATGGCTAGTTGAGCAGGGGTTCTTCTCTTTTCGATGGTGAGCTTGCACTCCTGCACGGGCACCCGGGATCTAGATCTGCCAGTTTCGCCAACACCACAAGAAACTTGTTTCCAGAACCAAGATCTAGGACTCCGCTTTCCTCAGGAGTGCCGTTCTCTCAAAATTTGCAGGCTAACGAGTATCCATGTTCTGCCAAGGCCCTTCCGTAACTGGGGAAGCCGCCATTCCCCCTTTTTGGCCGAGGGGAAAGAAGTGCCTTCCTGCCTAGAATCCAAATAGCCACTCTAGGACGACAACAATAAGCCAAGACCAAAAAGAGAAAAGATTACCTGCTCGCCAAGACGGCACTGCCTTGTTTACTAGCCATCTCCATCGATTTAAGTCGCTTCTCATCTCCTCCTTCTGAATGCCTATACCTAACATTTCTGCCTCGCCTCCCGTCCCTCACTGCCATTTGCGATACCCGTCCAGCACTTCAAGAGGCACCGTTTGCTTATGCTTATCATGGACAACGCTTTCCTTTTCCCCAACCATAAGTTTGCCGATTGTCCTCCTGCAACAGGCCCAAGTCTCGACGATCTTGCCACTTTATATCTCTGGCTCGAAACTCCAAAATGGTACCTATGAATAAAGCTACCGGCCAAGAGGCTTTGACCAAGAGCGAACCTCAAGCACTCCGACAAAAGCACGCGCCGAGGGCACCTTCTCTCTCACTCCCCCAGTTGACGTCCTCCGTCCCTTATGATACCATTGCACCAACATGCCAAGAGAAAGGTTGCCCAAAAATGCCCAAGGTGCGAAGAAATGATCCCTGCCCCTGCGGCAGCGGCAAAAAGTACAAGAACTGCTGCATGCGTCGAGATCAGATCAACGAATCGCGCGAGCGGAACCTGAGCGAGCTGGAGGCAGCCCTGCTGAATGGCCTCTTTGAATACGCCCAAGCCGTACGCTTTGCCAGTGACCTCTCCCAGGCGTTCACCTTTTACTGGGGAGGCGCCTTTGAGCTGGCCAGTGCCGAAGTGCTCTCGGGTGAAGACATCCGCCGAATGTTCGAGTGGTTCTTTGTCAGCTACCGCACCCAATCGGACGGACGGCGCATCATCGACTTTTTCCTCGAAGAAAAAGGGCCTGAGCTCATCCCCGAAGCTCGAGAGATCCTCGAGGCTTGGGCCCAAGCCATCCCCGGGGTCTTTCGGGTGCTCTCGACCGAGGGAGAAGAGGTCTCTGCCTACGATTGCCTTCGCCAGGAGGAACTCACGATCCACAGCCCTTGGGCAGCACAGAACGCTAGGCCAGGCGAGCTTCTCGTCGGCTATCTTTACGACCAAGCCGGCGAAAAGCGCCTCATGATGATGGCCCTCCTCCTCCCAGGAGAATATGAGCCCGGCCTCGTCGAGTTTGTCACCAACGCTTACAACCTCTACCGAGATGAGCATCCTCAGGCCAGCTGGGACGAGTTCCTGCGCGAGAACGCGCATATCTTTAACGCCTACCTCCTCTCCCCCAAGGCCGAGGCCCTGCGCTCCCTCATCGGCCCAGGGACACGCTACGACGACCCAGCCATCGCGCGAGATAAGCTACGCGCTTGGGCCAGAGAGAAGGCTCAGGCAGAGCAAAGACAAGCAGGAAGAGAGCCAGCCCGTCCTCGAGAACAAAGGACAGCCGCTGGCATCATCCTGCCTGGGGCAGCAGAACCTGCCACGCCAAGCCAAAAAGAGGGTCCATCTCGACCCACCATCCTCATCCCTGGGCGAGACCTATAGGGCAAAAATACCCAAAGCTCAAGAGGGCACTCCCAAATGGAGGAAAGTCGCTTGCCTACTCGAAGGATCAAGGCGCTGCTCTTTGACCTAGATGATACCTTGCTCATCAACGACGTCGAGCGCTTTATGCAGCGGTATTTTGAGCTGCTCTTGGCCAGAATGCGGGATCTTGTCTCCCCTTCCCTCTTTTTCCGTGCATTTCAGCAGGCCTCTAGGGCGATGCTTTACAATGACGGCCGCGACGGCACAAACGCCGAGGTCTTTGCCGCCACCTTTTTCCCCCTCATTGGCAAAAGCCCTGAGGAGCTTGCCCCTGTTTTCGAGGAATTCTTTGCCCACGATTTTGAGACCCTACGCCAATACACCGCCGCGGATCCTTTTGCCCGTCCCCTGATGGAATGCGTCTTTCAGCGCGGCTACCAGGTGGCCATCGCCACCCAGCCTTTCTTCCCCCGCCAGGCCAACCTTGCCCGCTTACGCTGGGCGCAGGTGGGAGCAGAAGAGTTTCCCTACAGTTTTATCACATCTTACGAGGTGATGCGCGCCTGCAAGCCCCATCCACACTATTTCTCTTCTCTCCTTCAGCATCTGGGGCGCCAGGCGGAAGAATGCCTCATGGTGGGCGATAGCCCGGAGGCCGATATGGCTGCCGGCCGCTGGGGGATCAAAACCTTCTGGGTGAACCGTTCCCAAGCCCCCCGATCCGTCCAGTGCGACGCCCAGGGCACCCTGGAGGACCTGCTCACCCTGATTGAGACAGGAGGTATCGATGAGCTCTGAGATACTAGACCAGCGCCTGCTCGCCCTGCGTGAACGTGCACACCAGGCCTTCCGCCAGGCATTCCAGCGGGAACCCACCCTCTTTGTGGTGGCGCCAGGGCGCGTGAACCTTATCGGCGAACATACCGACTATAACGATGGATTCGTCCTACCCGCCGCCATCGACCGCCACGTGGTCATGGCTGTAGCCCCCCGCGAGGATGACCTCGTTCGGCTCTATGCTGTGGATTTTGACGCTCGCTCCCGGTTCTCCCTTCAGGATATCCAACACGACGAGGCAGAACAATGGAGCAACTATGAACGCGGGGTGGCCTGGGCCCTTCAGGAGGCTGGGTACACCCTACGAGGGATGGACGCCGCCCTCACTAGCGACGTACCCATCGGCTCCGGGCTCAGCTCTTCGGCGGCGGTTGAGGTGGCCACGGCTTACGCCTTCCAAGTGCTTGGGGGGCTCTCCCTCGACGGAGTAAAGCGTGCACTGCTCTGCCAAAAGGCTGAAAACGACTTTGTCGGTATGCGCTGCGGCATCATGGACCAATTCATTATCTCTTTGGGCAAAAGAGACCACGCACTGCTTATCGATTGCCGCAGCCTAGAGCATCGGGCAGTGCCCATCCCCCCAGGCTGCAGTTTGATTATCTGCGACACCAAAAAGCGCCGTGGCCTGGTGGATTCAGAGTACAATAAACGCCGCCAAGAGTGCGAGCTGGGGGCCAAGATTCTGGGCGTGCGCGCCCTCCGCGATGTCACCCCTGAGATGTTTGCCAAAAGGCAAAACGAGCTCAATGAGATCACCCGCAAGCGCTGTCGGCATGTGATCACCGAAAACCAACGCGTGCTCGATGCCGTGCGTGCGCTAGAGGCTGGCGACTTGGAGCGCTTTGGGGAACTGATGAACGCCTCTCACATCAGCCTCCGCGACGACTATGAGGTGAGCTGTCCTGAGCTCGATGCCATGGTTGAGGCAGCTTGGCGGCAAGAAGGCGTCCTCGGCGCTCGAATGACCGGTGCCGGCTTTGGGGGATGCACGATCAACCTCGTCCTCAGTGAGGCAGCCCCAGCATTCGAACGCAACGTCGCCCGCGAGTACAAAGAGGCCACGGGGCTCACCCCCGAGATCTATGTCTGCCGAGCAGAGGAGGGAGTACATACCCTTGGATGAAAAGGCCCGCCCCTCCCTAGCCCCTGCCTTCCTCAGCATGGTCCTTTTGGGCGCACTCTCTGTAATGGTAGGAGCCCTCCTCCCAGCCATCATCCAGAGCTTGGCTCTCAACGACGCCCAAGCCGGCCTGCTCGTCTCGAGCCCAGCGGTGGGCTATGTGTTGGCCGCCGCCCTCGCCGGCATCATGGGAGATGCTTTGGGTTTTCGCCGAGTCTGGCTCATAGGGGTAGGGATGGGCTTGTTGGCCATCCTGGGCATTGCCCTGGCTCCTAGCTTCGCCTGGCTTCTTCCAGCTGTGGGCGCCACCGGCCTAGTAGCCGGCCTTTGCGATGGGAGCATCAATCCCCTCATCGCTCTGCTCGCCCAAGGGCGCTCCGGAGGCGTGCTCAACCGCGTACATCTCTTTTTCGGCATTGGAGCCACGGTGACCCCCTTTCTCATTGGCCTGGGGTTAAGGCTGGGCCTGCCCTGGCGCGCCCATTACTTTCTCCTCTCCTGCTATTTGCTCCTCGTAGGAGCAAGCATCCGGCGGGCCCGCTTTCCTCAGAGGGAAAAGCTTCCCCCAACTTCACTGCCCCCTCGTTGGCAGCTTATCAAAACCATCCCTTTTGCCCTGCTGGCTATTTTCATCTACGGCGGAGTTGAGGCGAGCATCTTTTCTTGGACGGCCACCTATCTAGAACGCCGCGCCCTTGCCAGCCTTGCCACATCAAGCTTGGGAGTCTCGCTCTTTGGCATCGCCATGATGGTGGGGCGCCTCCTCTGCAGCTTTGCCGCCGAGAGGATCGGCTACAAAAGGCTCATCATCGGAGGGGCACTAGGTGGTGCTGCTGCCCTGAGCATGCTGCTTCTCGCACCAGGGCCATTCCTCCCCTGGGTGGGGCTTGGCCTCGCCGGGCTTGCCTTGGCGGGAATCTTTGCTACCATCATGGCAGATGTTACCCAGCGAGTTAGCCAGCGTGCCGGCACTGTGGCAGGTGCCACTTGCTCTAGCAGTGGCCTGGGCAAGATCCTTCTCCCTTGGCTGGTGGGCCAAGTAGCCCAGGCAACAAACCTGGAGGCTGCGCTCTGGCTAGTTGTCTTTGGGGCAGTGGCGATCGCCGCTGCGTATGCGTGCACCTAGGGCAGAGGCAAGGGCCATGGAAGCCTTTCTGCAGGTCATCTTCTGGCTCGCCTTGGCGGGCATCCTCTATACCTACCTAGGATACGGACTCATCATCACTCTCCTCGCCCACTGGCGTCCGCGCCCCGTGCATAAAAAGGAGATCACCCCCTCCGTCACTATGCTCATCGCCGCCTACAACGAGGAGGGGTGCATCGCCGCTAAAATCGAGAATACGCTCGCCCTCGACTATCCTCGAGACAAGCTCGATATCCTCATCGTCACCGATGGCTCCACCGACCGGACGAACGAGATCGTCCGCTCCTATGCTCACAGAGGGGTACGGCTCCTCTACCAACCAGAGCGAAGGGGCAAGGTAGGGGCCATCCTGCGGGCCCTGCCCCATGTGCGGGGAGAGATCATCGCCTTCTCGGATGCAAACAGCCTCTTTTATCCAGATACTCTGCGCAAGCTTGTGCGCAACTTTGCAGATCCGGAGGTGGGGGGTGTGGGCGGGGTAAAACGCATCCTCAAAAAAGGGGATGCCATCGCTGCCCAGGGCGAGAACCTCTACTGGCGCTATGAGGCTTATCTCAAAGCCTGCGACAGCCTAGTGAGCTCGGTTATGGGGGTGCCCGGCGAGGTGTGGGCTGCCCGCAGAGAGGCCTACATCCCTCCCGATCCCAACACCCTCTTGGATGACTTTGTCGCTTCGCTGCGCATGGTCGAGGCCGGCTGGCGGGTCGTCTTTGAGCCAGAGGCCATCGCCTATGAAGAGGCTTCCCCTAGCTTGAAGGCAGAGTGGCAGCGCCGTAGCCGCAACGCAGCGGGGGGCTGGCAAGCCTTCTTCCAATTGCGGGGGTTGCTCCACCATCCCAACAAATGGGTGACCTTTCAATACCTCTCCCACCGGATGCTCCGCTGGATGGTCACTCCTGAGCTTTTTCCCCTCCTCTTGGCGGCCAACGCGGGGCTCCTGAGGATGCCCCCCTACCGACTTTTCTTCTTGGGGCAGCTTGCCTTTTACGCACTAGCCGGGCTGGGCTGGCTGTTGGCCAGCCGAGGATACCGCCTGAAATGGCTCCTCGCCCCTTTTTACATCTGCCTGCTCAATGCTGCCGCCCTAGCAGGAGGATGGCGCTTCTTGAGAGGGAAACAGTCAGTCATCTGGGCCAAAGTGCGCTAGCTCTCCGCCTAACGGGGAGGGTCGAGAACTTTGCGCTGGCCATAGTGTCGGCGATAGTACTCTTGGTAGCGCTCGCCCGACTTGATCTTGCGCCACCACCATTCGTTCTCTACGTACCAGCGCACCGTCTTTTCCAAAGCCTCCGGGAAGGTGTGCCGAGGCTCCCAGCCAAGGGCCCGAATCTTGTCGATGTTCAGCGAATAACGACGATCATGCCCTGGGCGGTCAGCCACGTGCTGGATCAAGCTCTTGGGTTTGCCCAAAAGCTCCAAAATCATGTGGGCCATGTCGATGTTTCGCGTCTCGGTGCCTGTCCCCAAGTTGTAGACTTCGCCCGGAACCCCTTTGTGCAAGACAACATCGATCCCCTCGCAATGGTCGAGCACGTATTGATAGTCGCGCATCTGAGTCCCATCTCCATAGATAGGCAAGGGAAGACCATCGATCGCGTTGGTGATGAAAAGGGGGACCACTTTCTCAGGATATTGGTAAGGCCCAATGTTGTTGGACCCCCGAGTGATGGTAACCGGCACCCCAAAGCTCGTGTAATAAGCCAAAACCATCAGATCGGCCCCAGCCTTGCTGGCTGAGTAGGGGCTGCGTGTGTGCAATGGATCCGTCTCGACGGAGGAACCCTCCAGAACCTGGCCATATACTTCATCGGTGCTCACCTGATGGTAGCGCTCCAGGCCCAGGTCTTTGGCCGCCTCGAGCAAGACAAAGGTGCCATAGACGTCCGTCATGATGAAACTGCCGGGGTCCATCAAAGAGCGGTCAACATGGGTCTCGGCGGCAAAGTTCACGATCGTATCGATCTCATAGCGCTGGATCGTCTCGCGCACACGCTCAGCATCACAGATATCCCCCTGCACAAAGGCATAGCGAGGATCATCGGCGACATCCTTGAGGTTATCGAGATTGCCTGCGTAGGTCAGCTTATC
>JAGGYI010000018.1 GCA_021162655.1 Anaerolineae bacterium | reverse complement strand
GCACTTTGCCTTTTGGGCCTCATCTTCGGGATCTTGGCCCTAGGTTATGGCCTTGCCATCGCCCAGGTATGGGAAGATGCCGGCCTCGATATAGGGGTAGAAAGCGGAGGCTGGGCCTGGGTAGAGGCCCAGCCTATCTATTACCGCACTTGGGGCCCTAAAGAGGGCCCCTGGGTGGTACTGATCCACGGCTTTCAGATGGAAGGCCAAGAGACTTGGCAAGCCAATGCCCGCGTCCTGGGCCGCTGGGGAATGCACGTGCTTGCCATCGACCTAAAAGGGTTCGGCCATTCTTTCCGCGACAAAACCCCCACATATAGCGTCCGCCAAGAGGCCTTGATCCTCGCACAGGTACTCAATCAGCTTCGCGTGCAAAAAGCTACCATAGTAGCCCACGGCTGGGGCAGCGCTGTGGCTCTACAGCTAGCCTATGAGCAACCCCAATTCGTCGACCGCCTTGTGCTCATCTCCCCCCTTGTCTTTCATAGTCCTCCCTGCCCTTGGCGGCCAGCAGCCCGATCACCTTGGCTGAACCGCAGTGCTGCCTGGCTTTTTGACGCCGGCGGTCCTCTGTGGCGAGCTAGACAGGGGCAAGCCTTTTATGATCGCTCTTTTCTCACCCCAACATACCTTCGGCGGGTGCGTCAACCTACTCATATCGTCGGCACTCTCGACGCTTTAGTAGCCATGGCACTCTCTTCCCCAGAAGATGACCTTCCCGAAGCCCTCTTGCACATCTCTGCCCCCACGCTTATCCTCCTCGGTGAAAGGGACCGCCTCTCACCTCCAGGAGAAGGGCAACGGCTTCAAGCGGGGCTCCCCAGCGCCCAGCTGGTCATCATTCCCGAGGCAGGGCACTATGTACACATTGAACGGGCTACTGAGGTGAACCATTACATCGCAGACTTTTGCCTTCAACACACCCCCTAGCACTCCCCTGTTAACCGCATTTGAAAACCTTTAACCTACTTGTTACCTCCTTTTGACATTGTTCTAACCAGGCACTGCTACACTGAAGGCGAAGTTGAACATCCACAGGAGACAGATCTCCTGTTCCGCTGGAGGAAAGCGAGAATGGTAAATCACAATCACAGGTACATCGCCGGGCTGGTGCTGGCGATCTCCCTTCTGACGATGCTCTTTACACCTCTGGCCCTAGCTGAAAGGCCAACAATAGAACCCCTGCCTCAGGGATCACCTTCTCCCATGGGCCCAGGCATAGTCGAGGGAATCGTCTATCAAGATTGGGACCAAGATGGAGAGCACGACCCCGAAGAGCCCACTCTGGCTGGTGCCATGATCTATCTCTATAATGAATATGGTTTTGAACTAGGACGCTTTGGTACAGGGAGAGACGGCTTTTACACGTTTGTGGGGCTCAAGCCCGGAGTTTACACCCTAATTGAAGAGGATCCTTTCGGCTACTCTTCCCGGGAAGAAAATCAAATAACTATTACCGTAACAACCGAGATCAGCGAAGCGATAGAAGTGAACTTTGGGGATATCCTTCTCCTGGGGACGAAGCAAGATCAAGAGCAAGACCCTCTACCCACATTCCTGCCTGCTCCGGTAAGCTGGGCACGCAGGTAACCTTCCTCTGCCACCCGGAGGGCCAGAGCGCAAAGCTCTGGCCCTCCGACTCTAGTCCTCGCGATAATGGCAACCGTGACTCTCGCGGTTCTCCCAAGCAGCATTAGCTACAATGCTCGCCGCCACTACAGCATTACGCAAGCTGATGATGGCCGTCCCCAAACGAGTGGTACGATAGAAAGCATCCACATCATGGCGTAAGTTTTGCAGGTCACGCAAAGCACGCTCCAAGCGGCGCCGGCTGCGCACCAACCCTACGTAATACCACGTGGTATGCCTAATGGTCGCCATGTCGTGCTCAACAAGAGCGGGGTCCGCATCCTCAGTAATGCCTTCCTCTTTCCAGGGGGGAATGTCACGGGGATTGATCCGCTTCCAACCAGGAAGGTTGCGGCGAATATCCTCAGCAGCTCGCGTTCCCCAAACGAGGCCCTCCAAGAGGGAAGCACTACCCAGGCGGTTCGCCCCGTGTACCCCCGTACAGGAGACCTCTCCCACCGCGTAAAGCCGAGCCAGGTTCGTACGTCCCCACTCATCAACCCAGACGCCGCCACAAAAATAGTGAGCCGCCGGCACCACAGGGATAGGCTCTTTGGTGGGATCTACCCCATACTCTAGGCAATTGTGATAGATGGTAGGAAAGCGCTCACGAATCTTTTCGGGCGGCATGACCGAAGCGATATCGAGGTAGACAAAGGGAGCCCCTGTGCGCAACATCTCACGATGGATGCTGCGTGCAACTACATCACGGGGGGCCAGCTCCTTCCACTCTGGGGCGTAACGATGCATAAAAGGCTCACCGTGGTAGTTCAGCAACCTGGCTCCCTCCCCCCGCACGGCCTCGCTGATTAAAAAGCGCGCCTGCCCTCGATGATAAAAAGTAGTGGGATGAAACTGAACATACTCGGCATTGATGATCCGCGCCCCCGCTCGATAGGCCATCGCCAAACCATCTCCCGTAGCTCCCTCTGGGTTAGTTGTATGCAAAAAGACCTGCCCTAGCCCTCCGCTAGCCAGGATGATCGCCTTGGCGAGGATGATGCGCACAATGCCCGACGCTTGGTCAAATACATAGGCTCCCACACACGAGAGCGGTTCATAGATAGCCAAACGATCCAATGAATGGTGCGCCGGGGTCAGAAGGTCCACCGCCGTATGCCCCGTGAGGAGCTGGATGTTGGGCTGAGCCCGCAAAGCCTCGACAAGCTTTTCCTGAATCGCTTTGCCTGTGGAATCACTTACATGG
>JAGGYI010000172.1 GCA_021162655.1 Anaerolineae bacterium | reverse complement strand
GCAGCAGCCAGCCGCACGACTGCTGAAGAGATAGAGACTCCCCGCAGGCGCATGAGGGGAAAATACATCGAAAAGGTGCCTACATAAGCCAAGCCCCCCAGTATCCCAATGCTCAGCTCCTGGGGACCAAAGCCACTGGGTAGCTGTCCCTGCCCCAAGGCCCGAATAAAGTGAAAGCAAAAGGCAAAGATGTAATTGCAAGCTCCCACGGCCCAGAGGTTGCCCTCACGTCGCTGAGCCTGGCGCATCACCAAGCTAAAGTTTGCCGAGAAAAAGGTGGCCAGGAGAAGAGAGATCACTCTTCCGCCTCCTGAATGAGGGCCTGAGCCTCCTCAGCATAAGCGGCAGGCACCAGTACCTCCACCTGCCCAAGACCATCAACCGTCAAGCCCAGCACTCGGCCAATGGCTTCATAGCGTAGCACCGCAGGGATACCGCAGCTTTCTAACTTGCTTTTAATCACCTCAGCTCCCAAGGGCCCTTGAGAGATATAGACTACAACCGGCTCCATAGGGTTCGCTCCTCCGAGAGCACAGTACGGTGGCACAACCTTGGCCACCGCATTCGCTATTATAGCCGCGGACATCCCTCTAGGCAAGTAGGGGTGTCTTTCCCCCCTTTTCAATGAGCGTTTTAAATGTTTGCTTATTATAAAATGGGCTGTATTTATTTTTGTAAATTTCTTTTCATTTCATTTAAAAGAAGCACACGCAATGAAGTGGGGCACGCGTCCGCATGTGCATCGGGTAGCTTGGTTCTCGTGCACTTGGAGATTAATAACAATTCGCATGAACCAGGGGGCAAAAGGGCGCTTGGCATCAAATTGAGCAATTTGCTCATGTACCCAAGTCATCCGCGACGACATCCTGAGCTGTTTGAGGGTCCTGAACTATCAGATAAGCAGCACACAATGCTTTTAACTGATAAGCTTGCACCAGGAATTTTAACCCACTGATATCTCCTCGCTTTAAGCGGCTGATCGCCTCGTCCTCTTGCATAGATTGGCCCCCAAGAATACGCGGTTTCATCTTTCTACTTACTATACTCCTAACCTTTCCAAGAGGTTGGCCGCGCAAAGGTAGCATCTTCCACCCCGAAGATGCTTTTGATCTAGTGCCCTTTGGGTCCAGCTGAATAGCAAAACTTCGCTTGAAAGCATCTCCAAAGCTGTTAAACTCAATCTATGCAGTTTGCTAAAAGAGCAAAAGAAAAACATCTTTTGCCATTCTAGGACTTTTTGCTATAAAATAACCAGCAAACTGCTAGCAAAAATCACTCAGTGAACAACAAAGTCATCCATCGCGAAATGAGGGTGCCCAATCTTTGGAAAAAGTCTCAGCGTGAGCTACTCGCTCTGGCTCTTGTTGCCTCGGCGGCAGCTGTTATCGCTTATCGCTATTTTAGCTTGGTAGATAGGCCCAATCTGGTTCCGCGCCTCACTCTCCATCAGCAGATCCTGGCGGGAACGGCTCCTTCTCCCTACCGCTACCGAATGCTCGCGCCTCTGTCCGCCGAGCTTTTGCGCCAGGTACTTGAAAATATCTTTGGGGCACGGCGGGCGTTCCTTCTTGCCTATGCTATCTATGATTTGGTGGCAATTCTTTTCAGTCTGATAGCTCTCTATCTCTGGGTAAGAAGGTGGTTCTCCTGGGAACTCTCGCTCATTGGAGTGCTCTTTATCGCCAGTACAATGCCCATCGCTTTGCAAAACCACTATTTTCAACCCTGGTCCCTGCTTGAGGCTGGGTTCTTTAGTCTTGCGCTTTTGGCCATCCGGGCAAAACGCTATGGCTGTTTAGCCCTCCTCGTGCTACTTGCCACCCTAAATAGAGAAACGGCGGTCTTTATTCCTCTGACCCTCTTCGTTGCTTGTCTCGAGTTTCCAGGGGTATCGAGCCGTCAGGATTGGAAACCCCTTCTTCTCTCGTTGGCTCTCCTTCTGGAGTGGGCAATGGTCTATGGCGCGTTGCGCTGCTTGCAAGGAAACGCCCCCCATGGCCTCACCGTTCAAGCCCTTTTGACCAAGAACCTATCCAGGATCAACTTGCTCCTTGCTCTAGTGCATGGGGGGCTTTTCTTTGGTTGCTTCTGGTTGTTCGTCATCTTGGGGTACCGCGATGCGCCCCCATTCGTTCGTCGGGCTGCCCGCGTTCTTCCTCTCTATTTGCTTGCCATTGCCATCTGGGGCGTGTGGTACGAGGTACGGCTGCTTATGCCTCTCTATCCTTTCCTTCTTCCTTTAGGGGTCTCTTTTCTACAGCACAAGCTCAGGACACTGCCCTCTGCTGAAGGGAGAAGCCTACACCCCTAGCACCGGGAGGCCCTGCCTTCCCCAGGCCGAGGGAGAAAAATCGGGAAATTTCCTCTCAAAGTGACGATTTTAGTTGACAGGGCCTCAACTCGGTGCTATAATGTGTGTAAACTTTGGCCCGACCTCACCAGAAAGGCGTCCGCCAAAGCGCCTATTTCATCTGTACTCTTCGATTCGTTGCCCCTTGTTAATTTCCAATCTTCTCTTTAACTAGGATCTGCTTTTGCTATGTGTGCACTCGGCATATGTAGCCCAATTTGCCTTCCTCAACTTTGCCCTATGGAGTGAGAACTGTGAACATCGTCGAATTGGAAACGATGACCCTAAGCGAACTGCGTGAGATGGCCCGTATGCGGGACATCGCCGGTTATAGCCGCCTGAAGAAGCAGGACCTCATCTTCCGCCTGCTTCGAGCTCAGGCAGAGGAGCAGGGCCTCATCTTTGGTGGAGGCGTCTTGGAGATCGTGCAGGACGGTATAGGGTTCCTGCGCAGCGATCACCTGCTCCCAGGGCCAGAGGACGTCTACGTCTCACAATCGCAGATCCGGCGATTTGGCCTGCGTACGGGCGACATGATCATCGGGCAAGTGAGGCCTCCAAAGGATTCGGAAAAGTACTATAGCCTTTTGCGGGTGGAGGCAATCAATGGGTTGGATCCTGAGCAAGCCAAGAATCGGCCCCATTTTGATCAGCTCACCCCCATTTTCCCGCAAGAACAATTAAAGCTCGAGACCACTCCTGACATTTTCGCCACCCGTCTCATCGACATGCTTGCTCCTATTGGTCGCGGCCAGCGTGGGTTGATCGTCTCTCCGCCCAAAGCAGGCAAGACGACCATCCTCAAGCAGATCGCCAACGGCATCACCACCAATTACAATGACGTGCACCTAATGGTCGTGCTGGTGGGGGAGCGCCCCGAAGAAGTGACGGACATGGACCGCTCAGTGGAAGCTGAAGTCTATAGCTCCACCTTTGACGAACCCGTCCAAAACCATGTGCGCGTGGCCGAGATGGCTCTAGAGCGTGCCAAGCGCCTTGTGGAGATCAAAAAGGATGTCGTCATCCTTCTGGATAGCATCACCCGGCTGGCCCGTGCTTATAACCTTATCGTGCCGCCCAGTGGTCGTTCCCTTTCCGGAGGGCTCGACCCCGCTGCTGTGCAGCCTCCAAAGAGCTTTTTCGGCTCGGCTCGCAACATCGAAGAGGGTGGCAGCCTCACCATTATCGCTACCTGCCTAGTAGACACAGGTAGCCGCATGGATGACATCATCTATGAGGAATTCAAAGGCACGGGCAATATGGAGCTGCATCTGAACCGTCGGCTGGCTGAGCGGCGTATCTTCCCCGCCATTGACGTCCAGCGTTCCGGCACGCGACGTGAGGAGCTTCTCCTGCCTCCAGATGTGCTTCAACGTGTTTGGA
Source organism: Anaerolineae bacterium (assembly GCA_021162655.1). Classification (GTDB taxonomy): domain Bacteria; phylum Chloroflexota; class Anaerolineae; order UBA1429; family UBA1429; genus JAGGYI01. The sequence continues at coordinate 1,527 of JAGGYI010000172.1, read as the reverse complement.
CTCTGCGGCGAATGATCGATACCATCGGCGGGCTCGAGTCTGTGGAACTTATCCTTGAGCGCCTTGCAAAAACCCGTTCGAATGCCGAGTTCTTGGCCACCTTGAACAAGGACATCTAGGCGCCATGTCCAGCGTGGATGAAGTTTCGCCATCATCCTCTTCCTTGCCGGTCCATTCAAAGCGCCCTTTTACTCAAAGCATCCGTTATGCAGGGCACTTGGTCCTCTTTTTCTTACTTCTTTTCTTAGGGTGGCACCTGCCCGTAAAGCGAATCCTTCCTATCCCCAGGGCCTTGCCCCAGCTGACTATTCAAGAATCCCTGTCTATTCAAGACCCCTTTCCCCGAGTGGCTGATCCCGGATCGAGAGAGCATTACCTTCAACGGGGAGTGGCCCCGCTGACGGTGCGCATCGTCTCTGAAGCTCCTCCTCCAGCCGAGTTCCACCGGAGCAAGCGCACAACTGTGCTCACCTACAAGGTGCAGCCAGGGGATACCGTGCTCGAGATCGCCCAAAAGTTTGGCCTCAAGGGCACAACTATCCTCTGGGCAAACGACAAGCTGGCTGATAACCCCGATTTTCTTCGTGTCGGCCAAGAGCTCTACATTCTTCCTGTCGATGGGGCCTATCACACTGTAAAAAAGGGTGAGACGATTGAAAGTATTGCCGCTCGCTACAAGGTGGAGCCCTCTGTCATCGTCAATTACAAGGAAAATCACCTCCAGCCGCCCTATGAGCTTACCCCAGGGCAGAAACTAGTCATCCCTGGGGGTATCCGTCCCTATACTCCACGGCGCGTCTTTGCCTATAGCGGCCCTATCCCCAAGAACGCCAAGCGCGGCACAGGCAGGTTCGTCTGGCCAATGAGTGGGATCATCACCCAACGGTATTGGGAAGGCCACCGGGCTATCGACATTGGGGCTCCCTTGGGCACCCCCATTGTCGCGGCGGATTCGGGCTTTGTTGTAGCGGCGCGCTGGACAAACGTAGGCTATGGCCGCATGGTCATCATCGACCATCGTAATGGTTTCAAAACGCTTTACGCACACCTGCAAGTTTATTACGTCCAAGAAGGGCAATCGGTCTCCAAGGGGCAGGTGATCGGCAAATGCGGCAGCACAGGCAATTCCACAGGTCCCCATCTACACTTTGAAATCATCAAAGATGGAGTTCGACGCAACCCCTTTATTTACTTGCCCTGAAGCCAACGGCCCCTAATGCCCGGAATGAGAGTTTACATTCCGGGCCTTTTTATTTTCCTGGAGAGCTGCGGGCATAGGAGTATTTGTGAGCGTCGGTTGCAGGTTAGCTGTTGGCGACGCGGCCTCTGTAGGAGTCTGTATTCTGGTAGGCTCAGGAGTCGCGCGAGGTTGTGGAGGGGGCGGGGCCAAAGTATGGGTAGGAAGAGAAGTGGGGAGCTTTTGTGTGGGCGAGGGTTGCACTGTAATCGAGGGTACCGGGGTGGATGAGGCTGTTGGCGAAGGGAAAGGCGTCCAAGTGGGGGTAGGGGGCAGAGTCCACGTAGGGG
>JAGGYI010000214.1 GCA_021162655.1 Anaerolineae bacterium | reverse complement strand
CATTTGGCCCGTATATAATCCCCCGCAGAGCAAGCCTTTCGATAGTTCAAGGAGGATCTATGAGCTACGGACACTGGGGTAAAGCTTTGCGTGTGAATCTGACCACGCGTGAGATCACCACAGAGACCCTCAGCGACAAGTTCCTACGACGTTACCTAGGAGGCTGGGGGTTCATTGCTTATTATCTTTTGAAAGAACTTCCCCCTCGAATCGACCCGTTAGGGCCAGAGAATAAGCTGATTTATGCCACAGGGCCGCTCACTGGGCAGCGCGTGGCTGGTGGAGGGCGTCACATGATAGGCGCCAAGTCCCCCTTGACAGGGGCCTTCTCTGGCTCGGAGGCGGGGGGCTTTTTTGGGGCTGAGCTCAAGCGGGCTGGTTGGGATGTGATTGTCATTGAAGGGGTATCGGATTCTCCAGTCTATCTCTGGATTCACGATGATCAGGTGGAACTGCGCCCCGCGGAGCACCTCTGGGGCTTGCCCACTGCTGATGTAGAGGAGCGCATTCGTGAAGAGTTAGGAGATAAGCGCATCCGGGTATCACAATGTGGCCCTGCTGGGGAAAAGCTTGTCCTTATCTCGAACATCATGCATGACGCAACCAGAGCGGCTGGACGCACCGGTTTGGGAGCCGTGATGGGCTCCAAGAAGCTCAAGGCTGTGGCGGTGCGGGGCACCCAGCAGCCTCCTGTGGCTGATCCAGAGAGACTTCGCGAGTTAGCTCGTTGGTTCCGTGAGCACTACAAAGAGACTTTCTCGGCGGCTTACTCTGAGCTGGGCACTGTCCGAATGGTGCGGGTAAACCAAGGACTTGGAGGATTGCCCACGCGCAACTTTCAGCAGGGGCAGTTTGAGCATTTTGAAAAGATAGCGGTAGAGGCGCAAAAAGAGATTACCATTCGCCGAGATACTTGTTATGGCTGCCCTATCCGCTGCAAGTGGGTTGTGCAGGTGGATGATCCGGATCGCCCAGTTGATCCCCGGTACGGTGGCCCTGAATACGAGACAGTGGCGGCGATGGGCTCGCTTTGTGGGGTTGACGATATCCGGGCAATCGCCTATGCAGGCCAGCTCTGTAATGCCTACGGTCTCGACAGTATTGGCACAGGGGTCTCTATCGCTTTCGCGATGGAGTGCTTTGAGCGTGGATTGATCGGGCCGGAGGATACAGGCGGGGTGGAGCTGCGTTTTGGCAATGCAGATGCAGTGATTACCATGGTCGAACAGATCGCCAAGCGCGAGGGCTTTGGTGAGGTACTCTCTGGGGGCTCCCGTCGAGCGGCAGAGCGTATCGGGGGCGAGGCGCTCCAATATGCTGTCCAGATCAAAGGGCAGGAGGTGGCTATGCATGACCCCCGGGTCAAGTATGGCCACGGGTTGGGGATAGCAGTCTCCCCCACAGGGGCAGACCATATGCATAGTGTCCATGATTACACGTATGGCACCGAAGGGGGCATTGATGATCTGCGTCCTCTGGATATCTTTGATCCTCTGCCTTTTGATGATATCAGTATCGCCAAGGCTCGCCTGGTGCGCTATGTGATGATGTGGCGGGTTACTTATAACCTGACGGGTGTTTGCTACTTCCAAGCTTGGACGCCGGAGCAGATTCGCGACTTGGTAGCAGCGACCACGGGATGGAATACGTCGATCTTGGAGATCTGGCTAGCTGGTGAGCGCGCTTATGACATGGCTCGAGTCTTTAATGCTCGAGAGGGGTTTGGCCCAGAAGATGACAAATTGCCACCACGGCTTTTCGAGGCGCTCCCCGAGGGACCTGTGGCCGGCAAAGTTTACACGCAAGATCAATTTCTCAAAGCTCGCCAGGCCTTCTATGAGATGATGGGGTGGGATCCTCAGACAGCTGCTCCTACTAGGGCCAAGTTGGAGGATTTGGACATCGCCTGGGTGGCAGATTTGTTGGAGAAAGCCTGAGAAAACGCCGGCAGAAGTAACGGGGCAAACTAGCAAGGCAGGAACGTTCAGCTTCCTGCCTTGTTTATTATCTTTTACTCAATTTGTGCCCTGAAAGGAGTTGCTCGCGCAGCCAAGGTGTTCGCACGATGCCATCGCCATGTTCGATGAGCTGTTCTAGTAGGCGTTGTCTCATTGTCTGAAGGATCTCTTGGTAGGCGGGGTGGTTGATGAGGTTCTCTAACTCCCAGGGATCGGCTTCCAAATCATAGAGCTCGTCGATGTCGGTGGGGTTCCAGACGTACTTGAAGCGCCGGTTGCGGATCATGCGTTGGACATAGAGCCCGAACTGAGCGCCATTGTAGGTGGAAACGACTTCTTGCCTCCAGTCAGAGACAGTTTCTCCTTTGAGGAGGGGGAGAAGAGAACGCCCTTGGTAGTCCGAGGGAATCTCTAGCCCGGCAATCTCACAGAGCGTGGCGGCGAGGTCCAGCGCGTGGATCACGAACTCTTGGCGCACACTTCCAGGAGGGATCATCCCCGGCCAGCGGATCACGAGAGGTACATGAACTACATCTTCATACATGATATAGTGTTTGTCAATCATGCGATGTCCACCGCAGGCGTCTCCGTGATCCGTGGTATAGATCACGATTGTCTCGGCGGCGAGCCCACGTTCATCCAAGGCCTGGAGGACCTGGAAGATAGCGTCGTCGATTTGGCTGATGATACCGAGATAGCGAGAGACGTACTCTGCCCATTCTCGCCAAGTGAGATGCTCGATTCCCCAATTGAGAAGCTGCTG
>JAGGYI010000037.1 GCA_021162655.1 Anaerolineae bacterium | reverse complement strand
CTATCACCATTGCTCTACAAAGCAAAAACGATCCCGCCATTCGTTTGTTGCTCAAACGGGGATACAGCTTTAGCGGATTTATTGACCATTACTACAGCAACGGGGATATCGCCCTGCTCTACGCTCTAGAACTCTAGAGATGGGGCGGAAACTGCTATCTTTGCGAACTTGAGTTTTTTATGATCTTTTGCCAGCCAGATATTTGACAATATCCCTTAGGGCAAGGTATAATCTTTCGACGTGTGCAACTGATAAAATCCCCTTCAGGGTTGTGAGGAGTTAGAGAATGCCCAAGAGAACATGGCAACCAAAGAAACACCGCCGTGCTCGCGTACATGGCTTTCTAAAACGCATGTCCACCAAAGGGGGGCGCCGAGTACTCAAGGCTCGTCGCCTGAAGGGGCGTAAACGCTTGACGGTACAGAAAAACTATCGTGTTTCCCGCTAGTGAGCGCTATTCCTTGTGCTGCGGAAAAAATATCGCCTCACTCGAACGAAGGATTTCCAACGTACCGTACGAGAGGGACAATGCTATTCCAACCAGATGGCTGTCCTTTGCAAGCATCCCAACGGCTTGCCTCATAGTCGCTTTGGTTTTTCCGTCAGTAGGCGCCTAGGGAAAGCGGTAGTACGTAATCGCATCAAGCGTCTCCTTCGCGAAGTGATCCGTTTACATTTGGATCTTGTCGCTCCAGGGTGGGACATAGTTATCATTGCTCGTAAAAGCATTGTTGGGGCCAATTACTGGACAGTTGAACAAGCCGTTACTGAACTGCTGAGCCGTGCTCAGCTATTTGTCGCCGAGAAAGAATCAGCATGAAGATCGCCAAGTTTATCGTTTTGGGATTGATTCGTTTCTATCAACGGGTTATCTCCCCCATGTTCCCGCCAAGTTGTCGCTTTGTCCCCACCTGTTCCGAGTACACCTACCAGGCTGTGCAAAAGTACGGTGTTATCCGTGGTCTCTGGCTGGGGATCAATCGTTTGCTACGCTGTCATCCCTTCTCCCCTGGGGGGTATGATCCCGTCCCATAAGAAAACATTTACACGGTATCGTGTGATCCATTTGGAAGGCACACACCAAAGGAGGGTTTAGGCTTGGGTATCGTAAAAAAATGGGGGCGCTATGCCCTCTTGTTGCTTGTGTTAGCTGTGCTCGTCACTGGCTGTATGCCTGGGAGAACAGTAAGCAACGTTGGTTGGACAGTCGTCACAGCAGAGGATGGGATCATCTATACGGTCCTCCCCACTGGAGAGGTCCTCGCCCTTGACGCAGAAAGAGAGGGGGAGGTTCTCTGGCGCTACCCAACCAAGAAATCGGGAGGGGGAGGCCTTGGGTGTTCCATCGTGCAAAAGCCCGAGGAAAATGCTTCCCTCCCTCTCGATGCTGTCTATGGCATCCCAGCCCTGGCAGGGGATCTGCTTCTTGTCACATCCTACGATCAGCACCTCTATGCCTTTGATAAAAAGACGGGAGAAATAGCTTGGACCTTCCCGATCGAGGAAGAAGATGGTGCCCTGGTTGGCGGGGTTACTCTCTATGATGGCATCGCTTATTTCGGCTCTTCGGACCACAAAGTTTATGCTCTTGATCTAGCCAGCCAAAAGCTCGTCTGGGAAAAGCCTTTTACCACGGGTAACCGCGTTTGGGGAGAACCCGCCGTGGATGAAGAGCACGTCTATGTAGGTTCGATGGATCACTATGTCTACGCCATCGACCGGCAGACAGGCGAGCTAATCTGGAAAAAAGACATCGGTGCTTCAGTGCCCGGCGCCGTAACCCTAGCAAACGGGATTCTCTTTGTAGGGGGCGTGGACAGGCGCCTTCACGCTTTGGATGCACGGGACGGCTCTGAGCTTTGGCAGACGGAGGAACTAGGCGGTTGGGTCTGGGGAGAAGCTCTTGTTCACCAAGGGTACGTCTATTTCACATCCCTCGAAGGCACCTTGCATGCCCGCAGCGTGGCCGATGGCACTCCTCGCTGGAGGCCCGTCTCACTAGATAGCCCAGTGCGAGCGGGCCCAGTGATCATTGACGGACACCTGCTCCTTGGCACAGAGGCAGGAGCCCTCTTTGTAGTAGACATGGAAAAGGGCACTCGAGAGCGCTTTTATACAGATCTCAAAGGGGGCGTGCTTTCGAGGCCAGCGGTGGTAGGCAAGATGGCCTATGTTGGTACTGCCGTAGGGCATATCTATGCTCTCGACTATAGCCGACGCGATCCCTTGGTCTGGGAATATCCACCCCCGAAAAAGTGAACCCAGGAGGTTGATCTTTCGTGCAGGCAAGTAAAACACAAATTGACCCCAAACAACTGCGTAAATCCCTGCTGACGTGGGGGCTTATTGCAGCTGCCATTATTGCAGGCTCGCAGATTGGCTGGGGAGTCATCTGGCGTGAGGGTGTCATTCGCCCCATGCTGAACATACTGCTCTTCTTCTACGCTTATCTGGGGCGGAGCTTTATCATCTCCATCGCCGTTTTTACCATTCTCCTCCGGCTCCTTACCATGCCGCTCCAAATCAAACAGATCAGGGCTTCCAAAAAGATGGCTGCTCTACAGCCACGCCTGGCCGAGCTCCAGAAAAAGTATAAGGGGAACAAAGAACGCCTGGTGATGGAGCAGCAAAAGCTCTACAAAGAAGCAGGGGTTAGTCCTTTAGGGGGCTGCCTCCCCACCCTCATTCAGTTGCCCATTTGGTTCGGGCTTTACCAATCCATCAACAGCATTTTGGCCGACACCCCTCTCGAACTGATGAATTTGGGCAAAAACGTCTATGCCGGCTTCAGAGCCATCGTCGATATCGTTCCTCTCCAGAGCCACTTTCTTTGGTTGAATCTGGCCAAGCCCGATCCCTCGCCTTTCATTTTGCCCGTCCTAGTAGCCGGCACCATGTGGCTCCAACAAAAGATGATTACGCAGCCAAGCTCCGATCCTCAGCAGGCCTCGATGAACCAGACCATGCAGATCATGATGCCTCTCATGTTTGGCTACTTTACCACCCAATTCGCCTCGGGGCTAGCCCTTTACTTTGTCATCTCGAATGTTGTCGGTATCGTCATTCAATGGGCGATCGAGCGCATCGAGGGGCCCATCACGGCCGAACCTGCCTCGGTCGCTGCGGAAAAGGAAAAGGCCACAGATGGAAAACAGGTACGCAAGAGCAAACGCTGAATATTCGGGCAAAACCTTAGAAGAGGCGCTCCGCAAGGCCTCAGCCGACCTGAAGGTCCCTGTCGAGGATCTCGCCTATCAGGTTATCAGTGACACCACTCGTTCTCTCTTGGGCTTTGTCCTCAGGGGAGAGGTCACTATCCATGCCTGGGTTCCTGAGAAGGCCACTCGTCCTGTTCAAGAGGACACAGAGAAGCACCCCTCTGTTACAGAAGAAAAGGAGGAGATCCCTGCCAGTGCCAAAGGGAATCCTCCAGAGTTAGAGGAGGTGGCCATCGATGTGCTTACCACCCTGCTTGACAAAATGGGCATCCTGGCCGCTGTAGAGGTGGT
>JAGGYI010000111.1 GCA_021162655.1 Anaerolineae bacterium | reverse complement strand
CCGTTGATGTAAACAGCGCTTTCTCCTCCCACATCGGCTTTAAGCACGATGCGTTTTCCCGCTGCTTCCTGGGGAAGGCTGATCTGAGTTTTGAACCACCCGTACTCCCATTTGGCTCCCCAGCGGGTACCAGGGGGCATGGGTTGGAACGTGCGGGTGGCTGCTTCCTGGGCACTCAATTGTTCCTTGGTGATGAACCCTTCCCAACGGATCTCTCCAAGAGGGCGGTAGAGAAGGCGAAGCAGCTCGTTGCGCCAATTATCGATGCGATTTCTCCATTCGATTGTCAAGGCCATCGTTCTCCCCCTATTGAGAAAGGATCGCAGCTCAGCATCTATGTGCCGAGTTGCTTAAGTTTAGTATGCCCTGGCAAAAATAGCCACTTGATCCGTCTTTTTTCCAGTGAGGAAACATTCACCTTCACCCTCGGGTGGCTCGAGCAAGAGGCAACGGAGGGTGGCTTTTGTCTCTTCTTGGATGCGGGCTTCGTCTTCAGAGGTTCCTGCCCAGTGTACGCGCAAAAAGCCTCCCTCTTCGTTTAGTACTTCTTTGAATTCCTCATAAGAGCGAACATAGTGAGTATGAGCATCGCGGAAGGCGGTAGCTTGTTCGAGGAGGCTCTTTTGCACTTCGCGGAGGAGTTCTTTTACTCGCGTGGCTGCTCCTGTCAGAGGAACGCCAAATTCCTTGCCCTCTTTACCTGGCTTATCACGACGAGCGAGGACGACACTTTGCTGCTTGACGTCTCGAGGCCCGATTTCCACTCGGAGGGGTACTCCGCGCATCTCCCAGTCATTGAATTTGAAGCCAGGGGTTTGTTCCTCGCGATCGTCGAGGTGCACTCGGATGCCGGCGTCAGCCAAAGCAGTTTTTACCTGCTGTGTTACCTCAAGTACTTGGCTGCGTTCAGCTTCTTTGCGCCAAATGGGAACGATGACCACCTGGATGGGGGCCAAAACAGGGGGCAGGCGTAGGCCCTGGTCATCGCCGTGGACCATGACGATGGCGCCCACCATGCGGGTGCTTACTCCCCAACTCGTCGTGTGGCAATATTGGAGCTCGTTGTTGCGATCGAGGTAAGTGATCTCAAAGGCACGAGCGAAATTTGTTCCCAGGTAGTGGCTCGTGCCGGCTTGGAGAGCCCATCCATTCCCCATCATCGCCTCAATAGTGTAGCTGGCCACTGCTCCGGCGAATTTTTCTCTTTCACTTTTGCGCCCTTTGATTACAGGAATCGCGGCGTCGTTGATGGCAAAGTCCGCATAGACATCGAGCATACGCAGGGTCTCTTCCATGGCTTCTTCTGCAGTGGCGTGGGCAGTGTGCCCCTCCTGCCAGAGGAACTCCATCGTACGAAGGAAAGGGCGAGTGCGCAACTCCCAGCGGACAACGTTGGCCCATTGATTGATGAGCACTGGAAGATCTCGGTAGGATTGAATCCATCTTGAGTACATATGCCCAATGATCGTTTCAGAGGTGGGACGAACGACGAGGGGTTCCTCTAGTTCTTTGCCTCCACCGATAGTGACGATGGCCAGCTCTGGAGAGAATCCTTCGACGTGCTCGTTTTCCTTTTGGATAAAGCTCATCGGGATGAAAAGAGGAAAGTAGGCATTTTTGTGGCCTGTCTCTTTAAAGCGGCGATCCAGTCCAGCCTTGACGCCCTCCCATAGCTCATAACCATAGGGGCGAATGACCATACAGCCACGCACGGGAGAGTTCTCTGCCAGTTCTGCTTCTCGAATGACGTCCAAATACCAGCGAGAGAAATCTTCGCTCCGGGGAGTGATTTTCTCGGCCAATGTCGCCTCCTTCCTCAGATTCTTGTTCCAAAGTTTATCGCGAAAGTCGTTTCTCGTCGAATCGTAGGTACTGACTTTCTGGAGGCCTCTCTAGCACCATTGGCTGGAGGATTTTTCGCCTCCTTTGCTCGGAGTATTTTGAGCTTGGGTGAAAGATACCTTGTGCGAAGTTCTTGCGGAGCTGAGCCGGGTCCCTTTGGGAAAGGACACACTCTTTAATACACATGCTACAGCCAAAAGTTGCGGCAAAGACCTGGGCACACTTTTGATAGTCGAGGATCTGCTCATGACCATCTTGCAGCACCAAGGGCTGAGGATAGATGGCTTTTGCAGGGCATGCTTGAATACAGTGGCCACATTGTGTGCAGAACTTGGATCCAACTGTAGCGCTTCAACTGGTGGTCTGTAAAGGGAAGGTTTTCTCTATTCGTATAGGTTGCTGCTATCCTCTGGGAAGGACCACTTCTCTCGGAGATAAGGAGTCCATGCCTTCCGAGGTGCCCCAGCCCAGCTTTCTGGGCGAGGAGGGGAAAGTTTGGGTTTCCTCCTATGGGGGGATCGGGCTGGGCCGTGTAGCCTCGCGCTCTTATAAATTCCCCAAGCAGGTAAACGGCCTTCCCAAGCTTTGCATGGGGTCTTCCAATTTCCTGGCCAGCTTCTACCCCTGGAGCTTTTTCTATCTTTTCCTTCTCCATATCCATGAGTAAGACGATGGCGTATGGGAATAGAATGCTTTTGTTTTTAAAGATGTACTCTTGGACCTTTGTGTATCCAATCGCCGAGACGCCGAGGGCTTTGGCGTAGCTATTCAGCTCGTGAAACAGCTCTCGTCTGCAACCTTGGAGGGCTTGGTCGGGTTCCTTCTGATGCTTGTTCTGCTTTGGCGAGCATAGTAGGCCGCCTTTAAAAAAGGAGGAAGCATTGTCAGGGCTTTGGGAGTGTGAAGCCTAGGACGGCCATAGAGAGCGATCACCTCGGGAACAGCCCTGCCGATAACAGAATTTGGCGAAGGGGGGATGAAAGGAATTCCTTTTGGTGCGAATTTTTCAATGTCGGGGAGAGTAGAGGAGACGAACCTTCTCGCAAGCCAAGCTTTGAGTCCGGTCATTCCGTTTGCTCCTCTGGAGCGCTGTTGGCTGGAGAAGCGGCCAAGTTCAGTCCCGAGCTGGAAGGTGTTTGAGAGTTGAGGGCATCCCCCTTTTGGGGGAGAAGGGCTGGGAGGCTTGCATTTGAAGACTCGCCCGCACTCCTATATTTGGAGTGCGCTTACCCAAGCCCTTCTCCCTCGGCTGGGCCTTGTCGGAGGATGATCGATCATGCCCAGTCTTTTGGTAGCTCAACCCCGATCTTCTTCAAATATCTGCAGGCCATAGAGGGTAGCGAGGTTGAGAAGTTGCTTTCTCCAGTCACCGTAACACGTTACTCGGTGCCAGCTAAAGATGTCAAATCGATAGTTTCGCAAGAGTTTGGCGACATCTACCTGGGCAGCGAGCTTGGTGCGGCAGGCTTTATCCTCTTCCACGTTAGCAACAGCTTTGGCGGTGTGAATGGCAAAGGCTTTGTGCCTGATGCTGACTTTGGCGGTTGTCACTGTTTTCCCTAGGGGAAGCAACGACTGGATGGCAGCACCTCGGCGATCCTCTGCGTGGGAGCGAATGATATAAGGGTTGCGCAACCCCTCCGGGCCAAAGACTCGGTTGGTGGCCACACAATGGGCATAGATAATCTGGTTGCTGGCTGTGTCGATTACTGGGTCGGAGACATAGCCTGGCCTGCCTGCTAGGTAGCGAATGAGCAGCTGAGTGATGGTGGATTCGACGTCTGCCTCGCATACTCCAGTGAGTCCCTCGTTGTTCAATTGGAAAAAGCCCAGGCAGGGATAAGCTGGGAGCTTGCCTCCATAGTAAAGGCCCAGGCAATCGACGGTGATTGCTTCCGCCTTGGCGTCTTGAAGAGCTGTCTTGAGCGCCAAATACATTCGTGCGGAGCGCAGGATCTCCTCTGCATCAGGCTCAACAACTTTGAGGGCCTCTTCCATCCATTTGCGTTGCCAAAAGCGAGCTTCTTCCTCGTCAGCCTTGTCATAGTACGACTTAAGTTCGGCAGAGCGCATTGGAACAAGCTCTGTCCCAAAGAGTTCTTTGGTGGGGGTAGCCAGAGGGAGCTCTGGGGCGTCCGAAACGACGATGATCTTGCTTTCGCGCATCTTTTTCATCACGCCGAAGAGACGGATGGCATCGATGAGGTCTTGGGGATCGGAAGAGGCGACCTCCACAACGGGAAGCTTTTCCTGATGGATGAGAGCAGAAGCGCGTAAAAAGCCCCCGGAACCGGCATAGAGCTCGTCGGCGATGACAACGGGCCGTGCTTGACGGGCGTATGTTTCGGCTACCCCGTTCCACATTGCTGTCATGTACACCAGATAGCCGTCGAAAGCGCCTTGGCTTTCTGCAGCAGCTCTCTCGGCCTCTTGAGCGTTGTAGAGCACGAGTGGAGAGAAATCAAAATCGGGGAGTCGTTCTCTCAAAAATGCAGTGATCTCTCGTGAGCGCTTTTGCACATCGTAGCCTATGTAGGGCCATGAAGGACGCTCTGGAGGAGTAGCTGGGAAAACCACTTGAACTTTTGTCTTCATTTGGGAACCTCCTATAAAGGTTGAAAGCGCCACCTTCTGATGGCGAGATCGGGGGCGCTTTCGTTCGGTTGAAACATAGAAGGCGAGACTGAGCTTCGACCTGTCAGCTATGAAGTTGCTTCCGGTTGTAGGGATTCGGAGACAGAGGCCAGCAAGGGTAGCTTGATGACCAAATCGATGACTAGGGGGATGAGAAAGACATAGATGGGGCCCAGGTCTCGCCAGATGAGCCCCCCGATAAAGGGGGCAGGTACCGTGACGATGCTACGAAAGAGATTGAGGAGACCGCTCCAACGCCCTTGTTGCTCTACGTTGACGAGCTCAATGCTCATTGCTCCTACGATACCCAAGGAGATGGAATAGAACACCTGAAAGGCAGCTGCGACCACGAGCATCCATGGAGCTGTAGAGAGGATGAGTAGCCCAAAAGAGGCGTACCACAAAGGGGTGAGGATGTAAATAACCTTCTTCCTTCCAATTCTATCCGCCAGGCGTCCTAAAGGAAGGCCAAAGAGCAGGCGGGCGACAACGGTTGCGGTAGTCATAGCTCCCAGGAGGTATTGATCGGCTCCCTTGATCTCGTAGGCAAAGAGCTGGAAGAAGCTTGTCGTCATGGCTGAAGGGAGGGAGCTTAATACCGCTACGACGATCCATTTTGGCAGGTAGCTTCTGCCGGCAAAGAGTTCCTGGAAGCTAGCAACAAACCCTGGCCCCTCACCGCGGGCCTGGTGATGATGATGAATTTCCTCCAGTTGGGTGAAAAGAAAAACGAGGACGAAGCCATAGCCGGCAAAGCGGAGATAGTAGAGTGGTCGGATGCCTTGGACGTTCATTCCTCCAAACAGTGTGACCAGCGAGGCAGCGAGGAGAGGTGAGATCATTGAGGTGAGGGAGGCAAAGGTAACGCAGAGATTCTGCGCAGTGACGCGGTCCCTATTCTTGACCGAGTCGGCGCAGACGACGCTGCACGCTGTCCCGTTCAAGCGCATGGCGATGGAGGAGAGAATGGCTGCAGCGATGAGGATATGCCAATCCTTCGCTAAGGCATAAAGAAGGGCCTCTCCCGCCAGGAGAAAGACCCCTATGATGTAAAAGGGCTTGATCCCAAAGCGATCGACTAGCCAACCGATAGGTGTTGAGAGAAAAGCGCTGACGGCGCCGCCGATGCTGCCAATCGTTCCTAGCTCGACAGAATCGGCCCCGAGACCTACGGTATAGATGGAGCTATATTGTCCGGTGAGGTTGGCCAAAAAGCTGTTCGCAGCAGAGCGGACAACAGCTACACGATAGTTGCGTTTCTGGCGTTTGAGAAAATTGAGAGCGCGACCTAACCCGGATAAAAAAGCTTCAAGCAACGCTTTTCCTCCTGGGAAGAGATGCTCCGATAGGGCAGCCTTTGTCGGCTATGGGAGAGGGAGCCTGTTCTGGGCTACCAATTCCGGCGCATCCCTCTTCCTCCACCGCGCCCCATACCCATGCCTCCGCCCCGGGTACCAAAGTGGCCACCTACGTTTGCGTCTCCTGTTTTCGCGAGTTCCCCTTTTTTGAGGAGTTCCACAGCTTCGCGTACAGTCTTTGCTTGGCCTGCCAAATAGATAGCGACGCCGGCAGAGCTTAACACACTGAAGGCATTTGGCCCTACATTGCCGCTGATGACTGCTTGGGCGCCTTTTTGCACGATGAATTGAGCTGCTTGGATACCGGCTCCTCCGGCGGCCCCAGCTGCTGGGTTAGCTACCCCCTCGTATTCCATCGTTTCGGTGTCAACGAAAACATAGGCAGGACAACGCCCGAAAACAGGGCTCACTGGAGAATCCAATGTGGTACCGGTAGCTGTGACGACAACTTTCATGATTTTCCTCCGCAATTGGGTGTAAAAAGGTATTGATGCATGATGGTGGGGGCTACGCCCCCACCATCATGTACAGCGAACACTTTCCCTCAGGGTTGATTAGGAGGTCGCTCGGTAGGTGACGGGTTATTCTTCGGGAGTTTCTTCGCTGCTCAGCTCATCGAGCCGTTTGTTAATGAGCTCAAGTTGCTGCTGAAGCCATTCAGCTTGGGCCTTAAGGGCCTCGGCTTGCTGCTCTTTGCTAAGGCCGGCTCCCCAGCCCCAGTATGTGGCTGGAGGACGCAGAGGAACGGCGTAACCTGTGTAGCCGTATCCAAAACGCAACCAACCGGGCAGGCCAGTGGCATAGTACATGTTGCGCCAACCATGCCCACCGCCTCTCCATCCCCAGCCCATCCCTAGCCTAGGCCAGGGGTTCATATATCCAGGCACTGGGTAACCGGCGCAATAGCCTGCGCCTCGGCCCGTCATTGGCCCAAGCCCCGCAGGACCTGTTCCGTCTCCCCAAGGCATAATATCCACCTCCTTTTTAAAAGCTATCGAATGGAATGTGAGATGTTGCTATTACCACCATCTACCGGGATACCCGAACCTTCCCCAGGCTCCCCATATCCCTGTGGGAAGGAGCGGCAGATATGATCTCGCTCCCCATGCAAGCCGGTATCGCCAATCGGGGGGCCAAGGAGCGATCGTCGGAACTGCCCATGCCCCACGCCAGAAAGGCCAGGTTCTCCGGAAACGCAGTGGGAACCCACGCCTGGCCCGTCCGTACGTGGGGAAAGCAAACCAACCTCTTCTACCTCCCCAAGGCATACCTTTCACCTCCGTTTTTTTACTGCGCCTACCATCGGTACCAAGAAAAAAGATTGCTCAAGCGTCCCCAGCGCCCTCTTCTGGGTGCAGGGGAATTCCCAGGAACGATAGCGGGAGGGAACACCCAGATGGGGCCAGGAGGCATCAGGTAGAAGGGTGTCCCTTGAATCCCCATGAAACCGTGGGGAAGTTCCTGAGAGCCTGGCTTGGGCAAGCGCATCACGCAAAATCCCTCACCACGACCTGTAAGAGGGCCAGCCCCCCGAGGGCCAGTCCCATCAAACCCGGGCATGTTCTCCACCTCCCTTGCAAACGATACTGCCTACTGGCACACCTATATCCTGAGCAATGACAGGACACTTGACTTTGAGTAGGAAAAAGATGTTCCTGTCATAGTCGCTGAGGGTCTCATAGTTTGCTTGCCCTTTGGCGATGATCAGCTCAGCTTGTTCAAAGGTGTCGCGAAATTTGGGGCTGCAATGTGCGAGAATCGTCCCTGGAGCGTCGGCTCCGTTGGCGATGATGTCTGCCACTAGCCCAATGCCTGCAGCGATAGCGTCTTCTGCTGTGGCATCGTTGAGCACGGGTGCTCCTTTGACAACGTAGGTTGTAGGTACCTTCATTGTCTCTATGAGGACCCGATCAAAAACTGTCTCTCCAGCATTGTCGCTGAGGTAGAGTACGCGCTCCGTTTGGGCTAGTTTCTCTTTGAGCAAATCAAGATCCCCAATGGCAAAAGGCTGCTGGATGATCTCTTCAACGGATGCCCACATCGCTTGACGGTCAGAGGGAGCGTCGACTTGGGCCAAATCGATGACGTTACCTGCTATTGCCAAGCGCACGGCACACTCGAGAGGGTCTTGTGCCTGGGCAACCAACTCTTTTAGCTTGGGATAGAGGGCCAAGGCCTCCCGAGTGCTTTTGGCTTTGATCTCAGCAAAGGGATCGTCTACGTTCATTTTGTTGCGGATGAGACGGTGGATCTGGTGCCCGATTTCTGGGGGCGTGTTGCTTAGATCCATCATGGTAAGCTCAGCCATCACATGCACGAGCACAGCGTGTTGGGTACGCTCATCGGCGCCGACAGCGCGGGCGGCCTCGAGAGCTTGGCGCAGAAAGCAGGGATAGCAGTCGAGATACGTCCTCATCGCTCTTTCCTATCTGTCGGTGGGGAGCTACCAGCACGGGCATGAATGGTCTACTTAAAATGGTCTTTTTGGGCGCGCTAGCTCCTGGCGATACTAGATAATGCTCACATCTAGTTGTCTTCTTCCACTATATGCATAATTATTATAGTCGCGCGGGGAGATTTGTCAACCCCTTAAAGAGCCTCGTGGGTAGGATTGGCGTTGACGTGCTTGGGGGGCTTCTATATAATGCTGAAGATGGGAGGGGGCATCGCATTGGTTTCGCCGTCTAACACCTGGGAAGGTCAAGGAGCAGGACCATGAAAGAAGATGGGCAGGGGCTTTACTTTCCGGAGCCGATCAGGCGCCTGATTTCTATGGTGATGACGCTAGTAGCTATTATCCTTTATGCAGGAATCCTGGGGAGTGCCATTTTTCAAACCCTTTCGCAGCCGAGCACGCCACGCTTCTCGCAGCACATGGTGCGCGCGGCGGGGATACTTGGAGGCCTTGTTGGGACAGTGGTTACGGCGGGCTTTGCTCGAAGCGCCAAGCCGGTTTCCTCTCAGATGAGTACGGAACATCCCTTAGGAGGCCAGGCGTTAACGGCGTGGAGCAATTTGAAACCTCCTTCATTGTTTGTGCGCAACCTGTTGGGCTTGGCTGACACTTTGGGTTTCGTCGCCAAGCCAAGCTCTCTCTCTCGGGCGATAGAACCTGGGGAAGAGGTTCAAGCACCTTCTTTTGAGATCACCCTTTCTGTTTGGATGGGATTGATCTATTTTGCTGTTTATTTTCTCATCGGGGGTGCAGCCTTGGTGGTGACGCTCGTAAAGCAAAGTAATACACCCGACTTGATAGCGAACACGGGATGGGTGTGGCTTGGAACGCTCGCTACGAATACCTACGCCTTCTTTGGGCTTGATACCCAAGGTTAGCCATCCACCTTTTGAGAGAACGTTGGAAGCACTTGGATTTCATCACCAGTGCGGATGGTACCCCCTTTGAGCACTCGAACAAAGATCCCCCCTCTGGGCATGACATAATCTCCGACCTGTTGAAAGATAGCACATTTGGTGTGGCATTTTGGGCCGATCTGAGTGACTTCAACCAGGGTTTCCCCAATGCGTAGCCGAGTACCAGTGGGAAGATCTACCAAAGAGATGCCCTTGGTTGTAAGGTTCTCAGCAAAATCTCCGGGGCCTACGGCCAAGCCTTTTCGGCGCATTTTTCTCTATGCTCTCGATAGCCAAAAGGCTGATCTGGCGATGCCATCCTCCTGCATGGGCATCTCCTCTTTTCGACATGCCCCGGCCTTGGGGAATGAGATGTTCTGCCAGGTGGTGCCTTGTAGGTTTGCTCCAGATGGCTGGCACGAGGTAAGCTCGATGAAACGCACCCGCCAAGGATGCTCAAAGGTGAGGCGGGCGAGATCGATGATCTCTTTATCACTCTGGGAAGGACGGCGTTGAGTTTGATAGGGGTCAAGCCGGCTTGCTCTGCAGCAGCGATTCCCCGAAAGACATTGTCAAACTTTCGAGCGATCTGGGCGAATTTCGTTTCGTCCAAGGTATCTAGGCTCACATTTTTAAAAACCAGCGTCCCCAAGAAAAGGAAACGCTGATTTCATCGTTGACCGCGCTCTCCTTTCCAAACACGGGGGCATAACAGCTTCCCGTTGCACCTTTGGAGCAGCTCTGCTGCCCACTGCGGCCGTACGCCATGAACGCCCTTGTCTTTAGGCCATACGGCTCGGAGAGGCTTATTTACTTGTGTATGTAAACACTACGGTGAGAAGTGGCGGATGTCAAGTTTACTGTCTAGTCCTCCGCGTTCTTTATTCGGAAGCGAAGCATTCGCAGGCCGTTTAGGCTTACCAATAGAGAGGCTCCAGTGTCTGCAAGGACGGCCATCCAAAGGGAGGCCATCCCTCCGACGGCTAGCGCTAAAAAGAGGGCTTTAATGAAGAGTGAGAAAGCCACATTCGTGCGTACGATACGCAGCGCTTGGCGGCCCAGTTGGATGACAAAGGGGAGCCGCTGAAGATCATCGCCCATGAGGGCTACGTCGGCGGTTTCAAGGGCCACGTCGGTTCCAGCTGCTCCCATGGCGATCCCTACGGTCGCTTTGGCCAGGGCGGGGGCGTCGTTAACACCGTCACCCACCATGGCAACGGGACCGAATTCTTTTTCCAGCTCCTCAATGATGCGGATTTTGTCCTCGGGGAGAAGCCCGGCGTGCACTCGATCGATACCCACCTGGTTGCCCATACGCTGAGCAATGTGGGGATTATCCCCAGTGAGCATAACGATCTGGGCGATCCCCAATTCTTTGAGCTTCTGGATGGCCTCGCCTACACCCGGGCGAAGAGTATCGGAGACAGTCATATAGCATTGCCTGCCGCAACAAGCATCTTGGATGAGAAGAACGGTATAGCCCTCTTGTTCGGCTGCCGAGATTTCTGCAGCCAGAGCATCGGTTGAGAGGTTACCAGGAGAGAAAGAGGGTTTACCCACAGAGATTTGATGCCCATCCACTATGCCATGGATGCCCATCCCTGGCACAGCGGTAACTTTTTGTGTTTGGTGCTCGGCTTCTATGGCGAGGTCCTCGGCATATTGGAGTACGGCTTGGGCTAGGGCGTGTTCGGAGCGGCTTTCAAGGGCAGCCGCTTTGGCAACCAAGTCTTGGCAGTGTGCACATTCCTCTAGAGAACGTGGTGAATGGTCAGAGCATCCTGTGGAGATCACCCGAGGCTTCCCTTGAGTGAGGGTGCCTGTCTTGTCGAAGGCGATCACCCGCACCGACGCCAAGGCTTCCAAGTATTTACCCCCCTTGATGAGGACTCCTGAGCGAGCAGCGCGGGCCAAAGCACTGACGATGGTCACAGGGGTCGAGATGACCAGGGCGCAGGGGCAAGAGATGACGAGAAGAACTAATGCTCGGTAAATCCATTCCCTGTGAGTGCCTAGCCCAATGAATGGGGGAAGGAGAGCGATGAAAAGAGCGATCCCTGTCATGATCGGAGTATACAGACGGGCGAAGCGGTCAACGAAACGCTGTGCGGGGGCTTGTTGAGACTGGGCTTTTTCGATGAGGCGCATCACTTGGGCTAAGGTTGAGTCGGCAGCAACGTGGCTCACTTGGATGATGAGAGCTCCGTTGCCGTTCATTGTTCCAGCAAAGACTTGATCTCCGGGAGCCTTTTCGACAGGGATGGACTCTCCAGTGATGGGGGACTGATCGACGTCTGACTGCCCCTCAAGGACCTCGCCGTCCGCTGGGATGCGCTCACCCGGACGGACGAGGATTCGTTCACCCACTTGGAGTTCTTCGACAGGGACAACGATCTCTTGACCATTGCGAAGGACGGTGGCCTCTTCGGGGGCAAGTTCCATCAGTTTGCGGATTGCCGAGCGTGCGCGGTCAGCGGAATAGCTCTCCAAAAGTTCCCCAATGGAAAAGAGAAAGACGGTCACAGCGCCTTCGGCAAACTCTCCTACAGCCATCGCTCCCAAGGCGGCGATGGTCATGAGTACATTCATATCCAAGCTGTGAGCTTGGAGAATGGCGGCCCATCCTGCTTTGGCAATGGGGAACCCTCCCGCGAGGATTGCTAGGCTATAAAGTGCGTTGGAGAGAGGGATAGGGCCTCCGAGTAAATGGCTCCCAAAGGCCGCAAGAAGGAGGATTCCAGAGAGAACCGTTAATGCTGACCGGCGCTGCCAGAAGGGCTTTGGCTCGTCTTTGCTGGAGTTAGCTGCCGTGCGCAAGCGGTAGCCCATGTTGGCAACTGTTTGGCGAATGTCTTCCAAAGGAACTTGATCTCCTTTGGCGGTTACTTCTAATTGGGAGGTAGTAAAGACGAGTTTGGCTCTTTCTACCTGAGGAAGCTGGTTGATGGCTTTTTCGAGGCTGAGAGCGCATTCAGGGCAGTCAAGTCCCTCGACGTATACTTGAAGATGCTTCTTTGTTGGCATGTTCCTCATTCCTTCTGTTGAACAATAATTCAAGAATTTCCTTAAAAAAACAATTTCAAGCTTTGGCTCAGGTATGCAGAGCGTGATCTAGGCCGCAACGGTACATTTCAATGACATGTTCGTCATCAAGGGAATAAAAAACGTGGCGTCCCTCACGCCTGGCCTTGACGACGCGGAGTTTGCGCAACAAGCTCAGCTGGTGGGAGATGGCAGAGATGCTCATCTCCAGAGTGGCTGCAAGCTCTCCCACGCAAAGTTCCCCATCTGCGAGGGCGGAGAGAATGCGCACTCGCGTGGGATCGGAGAGGGCCTTGAAGGTTTCGGCCAATTGGCGTGCTATCTGTTCGTCGATCAATCGAGCGCGGATCTGAGCAATTTTCGCCGGATCCACATTCGCAACGCTGCAATCGCTTGCCATCTTTGTGTCTCCATCTAATTTATTTGAAAACTTGTTCAATTATAGCATGAATCGCTTTGCGCGTCAAGTGAGGAGGGAGTTTTCTCGGTCTCCTGGGGCTCGTGTATAATGGAGGTGGCATAGCAGTTGGAGAGTGATGATGCCCAAGGTCTCCCCTGATGTTATTTTGCTGGATGTACGCATGCCAGAGATGGATGGTTTGGTGGCCTTGGCCAAGTTGAAGGAATTGCTTCCTCAGGCCAGCGTCTTGATGGTAACCCTTTACGATGGTACGGATTACCTTCTCGAGGCTGTTTCCTCGGGTGCGGCTGGATATGTGCTCAAAGATCCCTCTCGAGAGGAGCTCATCCGGGCCATTCGTATCACAGCTGGGGGAGGGGCTGTCATTGCTCCTCCTATGTTGGCTAAACTGCTCCAGAAGCTGGCTGAATCTTCTCTCCCCGAGTCTCTAGTTTGCCCTCCTCCTTTGGCCGATCTCTCAGGGCGAGAGCTGGAGGTGCTTCGTTTGATTGCCCAGGGGTATACAAACCAAGAGATTGCTCAGCGATTGATCATCAGTCCTACTACTGTCAAAAGCCATATACAAAGCATTTTGTGCAAGTTGGGCGTCTCGGATCGTACTCAGGCGGCTGTACATGCCGTGCGCTGCGCTCTTGTCTAGAGGAGAGTAGCAGGGCTTTTATCAGGACTCGGAGTTTTTTTGATTTGATCGGCCCCTGGGATGATGTTATACTACTCTCCCGGGCAAGGTGCCCCACATTTCCTCGGAGGCACGAATGACCCGATATATTTTTTGTACAGGCGGAGTCGTTTCCTCGTTAGGGAAGGGCGTAACCGCCGCCTCGATTGGCCGCATCCTCAAGGCTCGTGGGCTTGAAGTAGTCATCCAAAAGCTGGACCCTTATATCAACGTGGACCCAGGAACCATGTCTCCCTATCAACATGGGGAGGTTTTTGTGCTCGATGATGGCACGGAGACGGACCTAGATCTAGGTCACTATGAACGTTTTACAGGGGTCTCGTTGACCAAGCACTGTAATGTGACCACGGGTCAGATCTATGCCGAGATCATCTCCCGGGAGCGGCGAGGGGATTTCCTTGGAGGTACCGTCCAGGTTATTCCCCACGTGACGGATGAGATCAAACGGCGCATTCGTTTGGTGGCGGAGGAAAATGGCGCGGATGTGGTCATCGTTGAAGTGGGTGGGACCGTAGGGGACATTGAAAGCCTTCCCTTCCTTGAAGCGATCCGTCAGATGCGCAAAGATGTGGGAGAAAGGAATACTTGTTACATCCATTTGACTCTTCTGCCCTACATCCGGGCGACGGGTGAGCTCAAGACCAAACCTACTCAGCACAGTGTGCGAGAGCTGAGAGGCATTGGTATTCATCCTGATGTGCTCGTTTGCCGGGCAGATTATCCCATTGGTGATGAGCTCTTGGACAAGATCTCTCTCTTTGGGGATGTGGACCGTGAGGCGGTGATTCCCTTAGAGACAGCAGAGACGATCTATGAAGTGCCCCTAATTCTGGAGAGGTATGGCCTGGGAGATTATTTGGTGCGTCGGTTGGCCCTTGATGCGGCGCCGCCAGATCTAGATGAATGGCGAGAGCTTGTCTATCGACTGAAGCATCCCAAGAGAGATGTGCACATTGCTTTGGTGGGCAAGTATGTTGGTCTCCACGATGCCTATATTAGTGTGCACGAGGCCCTCTTGCACGCCGCGGCATACTTTGAAAGCCGCCTTGTTCTGGATTGGATCGATGCTGAAGAAGTGGAGAGAGGGAATGCCCTTGACCGTCTGCAGAAAGCAGATGGCATAGTTGTCCCCGGAGGCTTTGGAGAAAGGGGCATCGAGGGTAAAATCCGGGCCGCTCGGTTTGCCCGCGAGAACAAAGTCCCCTATTTAGGGCTTTGTTTGGGGCTTCAAGTGATGGTCATAGAGTTTGCTCGCCATGTGTTAGGGGACGATCGAGCCAACAGTGCCGAGTTCGATCCGCAAACACCTCACCCTGTCGTTGACCTCATGCTAGAGCAGCGGAACATCCGGGACATGGGTGGGACGATGCGTCTGGGGAGCTATCCTTGTGTATTAGTTGAAGGGACCAAAGCCCGCCGAGCTTATGGCGTTCCGCAAGTGAGTGAGCGGCATCGCCATCGGTACGAGATCAATAACCGCTATCGAGAGGTCCTGGCCAAGGCGGGGATGGTCTGGAGTGGGCTTTCACCTAATGGGCAATTGGTAGAGATCGGAGAGTTGCGCGATCATCCTTGGATGTTGGGGAGCCAATTCCATCCCGAATTCAAGACGAGACCAGACGCTCCTCATCCGCTCTTTCGCGCTTTCATTGAGGCGGCACTCAAGAACTCACGGCATCGTTCATAGGGAAGGGCTCAGCTCTTCCCAAGTGATACTGGGTTTGTGAAGGACCCGTTCAAGTTCCTGAGAAATGGTTTGCAAGCACCCTTCCGGGGTGCTTTTTTCATTATTGAGAAAACGAGTGATCTCTCGATTCCAGATCTGTAAGCACTCAGCTGTGCGCAAATTCCAGGGCAGCCGAGGAGGAGTGGCCTGATCGGCAAGTTCGGCTAGTTGAGCACAGATAGGTGCCTGTTCGAGGACACGGGGGTCCTTCCACGAAGTGATGCGACACCCTGGCTCTGCATATCCTTGGAGGAACATTTGTACTCCCATCTCACTGCTGGAAAGGAATTTGATCCATCGGAGCGCTTGCTGCGGAATGTGGCTCGCTTTGGTGATGCAATAGGCAATCCCTGTGGCCACAGCGGCCCGCGCTCGAGTTTGAGGATGTTGAGGAAAGAGGGTACAGCCCAGATGGGGAGCAAGTCGGGCGTCGCTGAGCAGAGTTTGAAAGGTGCTGAAAGAGTGCCGTAGCATGGCTAATTGCCCTGTACGGAACATGTAAAGGGGGCTGCGTTCCATCCGAGAGGGAGAGAGACTAAAAGAAGATAACTTTGTCAACCAAGAAAGGTAAGCTTGTCCCTTTTCCCCCTGGACGGCACTGCGTTTGCCGTCTTGGGAAAAAAGGTGAGCCCCAAAAAGATAAAGGGAGGGGTAAGCTTGAGGTAGGTGAACATAAGGGAAGTAACCCCAGCACGTGCGAGCGCGCTGGAAGGCCTGACAAACCCTTTGGAGATCCTGAAGGGTCCAGTCGGCATCGGGGAGGGTGAGCTTGGCTTGGGCAAAGAGCTCTTTGTTGTAAAGGAGAAGACTTGCCCCGGGATGCCCCAAATAGGGAAGGGCGACCAATTGCCCTTTAAAGTAGCAGGCTTCCAGAACTCCGTGGAGGATTCCCGAGGTGTCAAACCCTTCGGTGAGAAGAAGCTCGTCAAGGGGGCGGATGAGCCCATTCTGGGCCCAGAAGGCGAGAAGTGTTCCAGGTGAGGTTTCGACGAGATCTCCCAAGGTGCCACTCGCCTCGAGGGCCGCGATCCGCTGAGGATAGGAGCGCCAATCTCCCTGAACGCGCCACCGGATGGTGGTGTTTGGAAAGGTTTCTTTGAAAGAGGGAGATATTTTCTGAGCGAACTGATCCCAGGGGTAGTGCATCGCCTCAATGGTGATGGTGAAACGCGTAGGGCTGGGGGAGGGGGAGGGAAGAGGCTTGGGCACTTTTTCCTTGACGATAACTGTCTCACGGACAACCTAAGT
>JAGGYI010000181.1 GCA_021162655.1 Anaerolineae bacterium | reverse complement strand
CCTTATGAGCCCGTTCTCTGCATTTCCGATGGCGATACCCTCATCACGACCACCCTCGACGCCCGCGGGGGAAACGCTCAAGGAGAAAGAGTAGCTCCTCGTGGGAATCCTCTCACGGGTCCTTTTTACGTCGAAGGAGCCGAGCCTGGCGATACTCTCGCCGTGCAGATCGAACGGGTTTGGCCGAACCGCGAATTCGGTTTCTCCCGAGGGGTAGTCGCCTCCTCGGTAGTAGAGGCGGATTATGTTCGCCAACTTCCAGAGGACCTTGATGTCCGCTGGTATATCGACCGAGAAGCTGGTACGGCCACACTCTTTGAACCAGAGGAGCACCTTTGGAAGCTTACCCTGTCTCTGCGCCCTATGTTGGGCTGTCTGGGCGTAGCGCCAAAGCGACACCAGGCCATCTCTTCGGCAACCTCTGCTCAACACGGAGGGAACATGGACTATCGTGGCTTGGTGGTCGGAGTTACTTGCTATTTCCCCGTTTTTGAGGAAGGCGCGCTTCTTTTCGTCGGCGATGGCCACGCCGTCCAGGGTGACGGGGAAATCGTTGGTACAGGGATCGAAGTTTCTATGGACGTACAGCTTACCGTGCATGTACTCAAAGGTAAGGAGATTTTCTGGCCGCGGGGAGAAAACGAAACCCACATCTTTACCATTGGCAATGCTCGCCCCCTTGATCAGGCCGTCCAGCATGCCACTACAGAGATGCTTCGCTGGCTGCAAAGTGACTATGACTTAAGCCCTAACGAAGCTAGCATCCTTTTGGGCCAGTGTGTAGAATACGACCTAGGGAACATGTACGACCCGGCATACACTATGGTTTGCAAGGTAGCCAAACAGCTATTGCATTGACACAGATCCACACAACAATGAGGAGGGAATGATGAAAGTAGGATTTGTCAGCTTGGGAATGGGTTCGTTGCCCCTGGATGAAGTACTAGAGGCAGCTCAAACTGCTGGCTGCGAAGTGATGGAACTGAACGGCCGCCCCACTGTACACCGTAACCTTTGGGCTGAGCCCATCGATTATGAAAAAATCAAAGCCCAAATCGCCCAAAGCGGCGTCCTCCCCAGCAGTTTAGGAGGGTATTCGAACTTTGCTCAACTCACTGACGAAGCTCTTGCCGAGCAGGTGGAACAATTCGTCGGCTATTGCCGAGTAGCTAAGGAGATGGGGATCCCTATCGTACGAGCTTTCGCCGGAGATGAGATGGAAGGCCACACTCTGGACGAGCTCTACCCACGCATTGTAGAGGGATTCAAGGCTGTAGTAGAACAAGTTGCCGATTGGGGACTCAAAATCGGAATTGAAAACCACGGGCGCCTGATCAACAACGGCGATCAGCTTTACTCCCTCGTCAAAGAAGTGGATAGCCCCATCTTGGGTATTACCCTAGACACCGGCAATTTTTGCTGGGCAGGCCACTCTATCGAAACAGCCCACCGCTTTTTTGAAAAGCTAGCTCCTATGGTGGTGAATGTCCACGTCAAAGACGGCAAATTTATCGACGGAGAATGGGTGCTTTTCCCAGCTGGGAGAGGTGATATCGATCTGCCTTGGCTACTCAAACTCCTCTCTGCGCAAGGATACGACGGTCCTGTGGTCAGCGAATATGAGGGCAAGGCAGATTTCCTAGCCAGCACCACCGAAAGTGTGGCCTATCTCCGGGGATTGCGCGACGGAATAGAGAAATAAGTCCAAAGGGGGCAGAGCTCTCTGTCCCCTTTTTTTCTATTCTTCTGGGAAAATCTTTCCAGGATTAAGAATGTGATTGGGATCAAAAGCGTCCTTGATGCGGCGCATCAGGGTAATTGTCGTCTCATCAAAGATACGCGAGAGAAATTCCCTCCGGGTGGAGCCGATTCCGTGCTCTCCAGTAATGGTGCCCCCTAAAGCAAGAGTAAGGCGATAAAGCTCCTCTTGTGCCTGGCGTAGGCGTTCCCTCCACTCTTCCTCCGAAAGATCGTCCTTGAGAAAGTTCACATGCACGTTCCCATCCCCTGCGTGCCCAAAGCTAAGTGCACGAATACCGAGGCGCCGGCTAAGCTCATGAACTCCTTTGAGCAACGCAGGAATCTCGGAACGAGGCACCGAAACGTCTTCCGTATGGTTTACCGGGCTTTCGTGATTCAAGGCCTCCAGAATCATCCGACGCGCCTCCCAGAGGCGATCCCGCGTTGGCCTATCCTGGGCCACCAACACATCCAAGGCCCCATGCTCCAAGCAAAGTTCTCCTACCTCGTCCAGCTCAGCCTCCAACGCTTCCTCATGCTGCCCCGTAAGCTGGATCAGAAGATGAGCCTCTGCATCACTGAAGGGAACTTCTTTTTTCAAAAGTCGCTCGCAAGCTTGGACCGCCTCACGCTCCATAAACTCGATAGCCGTCGGAACTACACAATGTGCGATGATATCTGCCACTGTATCGGCCGCCTTACCAAAGTCATCAAAAGGCACCAACAGGTCCACCTGAGCCCGCGGTAGAGGCAAAAGCCGCAAGATGATCTTGGTAACGATCCCTAACGTACCTTCTGACCCCACCATCAGCTGAATGAGGTTATACCCCGCTACATCCTTAACCAGCTTTCCTCCAAGAGAGATGATCTCCCCTGTAGGGAGAACAACTTCAAGTCCGCAGACATAATCTTTGGTAGTGCCGTATTTAACGGCGCGCGGTCCGCCTGCTCCCTCAGCGATATTCCCTCCAATGAAACACGAGTCCAAGCTCGCAGGGTCAGGGGGATAAAAAAGGCCCTCCGCCTCCACCGCACGATGTAGATCACCAGTGATAACACCAGGTTCTACTGTCACCATCAAATTACGATGATCTATCTCAAGGATGCGGTTCATTCGCTCCACAGAGAGAACGATACCCCCATAGATGGGCACAGCACCGCCACTTAACCCTTGGCCACCTCCTCGGGGGGTGACAGGAATATGCCGCTCATTGGCTAGCCTAAGGATCTCGGCAACCTCGGCTGCCGAACCAGGCTTGACGACCACCTCTGGCCAAGCCCGGAGCTCGGGCACCTCGTCGTGGCTATAAGGTTCCATCTCCTCCCGAGCAGAGAGCACGTGGGCCGCTCCGACGATCTCCTGCAACCGAGCAATAACCTGCCTATCTACCCTCGCATACATCCTCCCCTCCCCAAAACCACGTTTGCCACGAAAACCCGCATGATTGTACCTATCCCTCTGGCTCTAAGCAACTCTCCTTGGTTGGACATCCTCTCCCAATCTACCTACAATGGAGGCACACTTGCCTTCGAGGAGGTGAAGGGAGATGTCCTACCCCCCATTTGGCGTACAGCTCATCATGTTTCAGCAACATCCGGACTATTCTAACGACCTAGAGCGCATCTTGGACGCTATTCAGCGAGCGGGCTTTCGTGCGATTGAATGTGGAGTCGATACTTCGGCAGACTATCCCCGCTTTTTCAAGGGCATGTTGAACCGTAGAAATTTGCGCATAGCTGGGTTACACGGCACTCCGAATCTAGATATCGATGCAACCCTCCGGCTAATGGAGATCTATGAAACAAAAGACCTTTGCATCTCTGGGCTGGGCGGCTGGGAGAACACTATTGCAGAAAACTATCTTCGAGATATCGACAAACTTGCCCGCTTGGGGCGGCTTTGCAAACGGCACGGGGTCTCTATCCACTACCACAATCACGCCTATGAATTCCTCCCCACCGATGAAGGCCCCACCGGCATGGAGCTCATCCTAGGGAACCTCGATCCTGAACTCGTCGACCTTTGCGTAGACGTAGCATGGGTACGTATTGGGGGCCAAGATCCTCTCGCTTTCCTTCAAAGATATGCCAACCGCATCGGGTACATTCATCTCAAGGATTACACTGGAGACCGCCACTGGGTCCCTCTGGGCCAAGGGGAGATGCCCATGGAGAGAATCCTCTCCATTCTGCCTCAGCTCTTGCGTGTGCGCTGGGCGATCTATGAGCAGGACTCCAGTGAGGATGACCCCTTGGAAGACTGTCAGGCCAGCTTCCGCTATCTGCGCAGAATAGTTCTAGGGAAGGAGGAATAATGAGGAACGACTGGTTTGCCCAATGTAGACACCACCTTCACTTGGATTGTCATTTGCCAAGCTGGCCCTTGGATGCTCTCACGAATTTTGATGCAAAGGCCTGG
>JAGGYI010000229.1 GCA_021162655.1 Anaerolineae bacterium | reverse complement strand
TACGGCCAAGGTCAAGTGGCTGCGGGCCGCCGCCGAGGCCGGCGCTGCCGCCGTGAGCACCAAGCTAACCTTCATCAAGCAGCCCTTCTATGGCAAGTTGCGCATGTACAACGCGCTCTCGCTGGGGAGCATCGTCTGCCACGATCGGCGGCTCGACATGGAAGAGGGCGCCCGCCTGGTTGAAGAGGGCAAGCGCTACACCGGGGATATGATCTATTTCTGCAACATCACCCACGACGCCGAGGACCCGGAGGGCTGGGTGCGCCTGGCCAAGACCCTGGAGAACGCCGGCGCCGACATCATCGAGACGAACTTTATCTGCCCCAACCTCAGCCTGACGGCCAAGCGCCTGGGCCAGGAGGGCCCCAGCGGCGGCGCCATCCCCGGGCAGAACCCCGAGCAGGCCAAGCGAATCGTCCAGGCCCTCAAGGCCGAGCTCAAGATCCCCGTCGTCTGCAAGCTGACGCCCAACGTCACCGACCTCCCCGCCGTGGCCCTCGCCTGTGAGGAGGGCGGGGCGGATGGCATCTGCGTGGCCGGGGCCCAGCTCAGCCTCCCTCCGATGGACATCTATGATCCCGATAACATCTACCCCCTGCTGCGGGGGGCGAGCATGGGCAGCCTGGGTGGGCCCGCCACCCGCTGGATGGGCTTTGCCATGGTGGCCCAGCTGGCCAAGCGCTGCCGCATCCCCATCATCGGCGGGGGCGGCATCGAAACATGGGAGCACGCCATCCAATACATGATGTGGGGGGCCACCTTGATTACCGTCTGCACGGCCATCATGTGGTATGGGTGGGACCTCGTGCGGGAGACCATCGAGGGGATGGAGCGCTTTCTCCAAAGCCAGGGGTACAAGAGCTATCAGGAGATCATCGGCCGCTCGCTGGGGCACTTTAGGGCTGCCGAAGCGCTCGAACCCCTCCCTGGGGCGCCCGTGGTCGATGAGGAGCGCTGCATCGCCTGTGGGGAATGCCTCAAGCCAGGCCACTGCGATGCCATCACCGTCGATGAGGTGGCCCACATCGACCCGGCCGCTTGCATGGGCTGCGGCATCTGCGTGGCGCTCTGCCCCGTGGAGGCCATCTCCATCCCTGGGTACCCAAGACCCAAGAGGGACCCCTTGATATAGCGTAGCGATAGTGTTCCATCAACGGGAAAGGACGGAGGTTGTAAGATGAGCAAACCGGTGCGTGTTGGCATGATAGGGGCAGGTTTCATCGCCGAGATCCACATGGACGCCTATTTACGCCTCAGCGACCTGGATGTAGAGGTCGTCGCCGTGGCTGCCTCGCGCATGGAGAGCGCCCAACGCTTTGCCGCGAGGTACCAGATCCCTCACGCCTATGATGATGCCTATGCCCTCATCGCCAGGGAGGATATCAACCTGGTCGATCTCTGCGTGCCCAACGTGCTTCACGAGCCCCTTGGCCTGGCGGCTGCGCGGGCGGGCAAGCACATCATCTGCGAAAAGCCCCTGACGGGCTATTTCGGCGGCGAGGAGGCCACCAAGCCCGTGGGCAAGACGCCCAAGCGGCTCATGTACGCGAGGGCGGTCGCCGGCGCCCGGGAGATGGTGCGCGCCGCCAAGGAAAATGACGTCAAGCTGATGTATGCAGAGAACTGGCTCTACAGTCCCCCCATCGTGCGGGCGGCGGAGCTGGCCAAGGCCAGCGGCGGCACCATTCTAGAGATCCGCGCCCAAGAGTGCCACAATGGCTCGCACGCCAGCTATGCCAAATCGTGGGCCCTTGCCGGCGGAGGGGCCCTCCTCCGCCTGGCTTCTCACCCCATCTGTGCGGCCCTCTGGCTCAAACGCGAAGAAGGGCGCTGGCGGGGAGGAGAGCCCATCGAGCCGGTGGCCGTGATGGCCGAGGTGGGGGACCTGAGCAAGGTGCCCTCTTTTCTGGCAGAGGAGGAGCACTTTATCGTCGACGACTGGCAGGACGTGGAGAACTGGGGCTCGGTGATCATCACCTTCAGCGATGGCACCCGCGCGGTGATCCTCGCCTCCGACATTGTCCTCGGCGGCATCGAAGACGAGCTGCACCTCATCATGTCCAACTGCCGCATCGATTGCGATATGAGCCACAGCGGCATGCTGCGCGCCTTTGCCCCCAATGAGCGGGTCTTTGCTGAGGAATATATCATGGAGAAGGTGAGCACCAAGGCCGGCTGGAGCTACCCCAGCTTTGACGAAAAGTACCTCCTAGGCTACCCAGCAGAGATCCGCGATTTCGTCGAGAGCGTCTCTTTTGACCGCGAGCCCCGCTCGACGGGCGAGCTGGGGCTGCAGGTTGTCCAGGTGATCTATGGCGCCTATCAATCGGCCGAGGAGGGAAGGCGCATCGCCCTCCGCTAGAGGCCAAAAGAGGTAAGAGGAACTATGGCAGAAAAAGGGAAACACAAGGTCGTCCTCATCGATTATGATGAGGCCCTCTTTGCTCCGCTGGGCTTTGAAGGGGAGATGCTCGCCCAGGCGGGGGCCCAGTGGGAGGTGCACCAGTGCCGCACGCCCGAAGAGGTGGTGCAGGTGGCCCACGATGCCGAGGTGGTCGTCATCCAGACGGTGCGGCCCCTCCTCACCCGCGAGGTGATCGCCCAGCTTCCCCGCTGCCGCTGCATGATCCGGGCAGGGGCCGGCTACGATAGCATCGATTACAAGGCAGCCAGCGAGTTTGGCATCATGGTCTGCAACGCACCCACCTACTGCACCGACGACGTGGCCGACCACGCCATCGCCCTCATGCTGGGCTGCGTGCGCCACCTGGCGAGGCTGAACGCCGCCATGCGCGAGGGGCGCTTTGCCCGCGAGCTCGCCCGGCCCACCCGCCGCCTCCGCGGGACGACCCTGGGGATCATCGGCCTGGGGCGCATCGGGAGCACGGTGGCCCGCCGGGTTCGCGGCTGGGAGATGCGCATCCTCGCCTATGACCCCTACATCACCCAAGAACAGGCAGACAAGGTGGGGGCCCAGCTCGTCTCTCTCTACGAGCTGCTAACCCATGCGGATTTCCTTACCATCCACTGCCCCCTGACGGAGGAAACCCACCACATGCTCAGCTGGGACGAGTTCGCCACCATCAAGCCGGGGCTCATCCTGGTGAACACCGCCCGCGGGCCTATCGTGCACGAGGAACCCCTGGTCGAGGCCCTGCGCGATGGGCGCGTCTGGGCGGCCGGGCTCGACGTCACCGAAGAGGAGCCTCTCCCGCCCGATTCCCCCCTGCTCGAGCTGGATAACGTCATCCTCACCCCCCACATCGCGGCAAACTCCCCCGAGGCCCAGGAGGACCTCTATCGGCTGATCTGCGAGATCTCGGCCGACGTCGTCCAGGGGCGCATCCCCCGCTTTGTCGTCAACCCCGAGGTGTTAGACCACCTCCGCCCAGCCGAGTAGGCCCAGCAAAAAAAGAGGGGCCAGCGCATGCGCTGGCCCCCTTTACTTCTTTTAGACCTTAGGCAAAGAAATGGGCCTCGAGCATCAGGCAGAGCTGATGGTAAAGGGCAAGGTGCAGTTCCTGCACGCGGTAGGTCTCCCTCTCGGGCACCGAGAGGGAGAGATCAACCCGCTCGGCCAAGGGATTGGGGGCCTGGCCCGTCAGCCCGATGGTGGTGATGCCCATCGCCTTGGCCAGAGAGACAGCCAAAAGCACATTGCGGGCACGCCCGCTGGTGCTGATGCCCAAAAGCACGTCCCCGGGGCGGCCCAGAGCCAGGAGCTCCTGGGCATAGCCAATGCCTGCTAGGGGGATGTCGTTTGCCACGGCAGAGGCCAGGGAGGGATTGGCCCCCAACACATGCACCCGCAGCCCCGCCTGGAGATGCTCGGCGAGGAGTTCGCCCTCTGGCTGAAGCCGCAACCGCTCCACCAATTCCGCCGGCAGAGGGCGCGGCCGCCGAAAGGATTTGAGCAGCTCGCCAGAGATGTGCAGCGCATCGCTAAAGCTGCCCCCGTTGCCACAGAGGTAGAGAGTGCCCCCCTGCTCCAGGGAGGCAGCGATGGCCTGGTAGGCCCGCGCCAGGTCCGCAGCCACCCCATGCAACAGAGGGTGCCCCGCGATGCGCCCCCAGGGCTCAGCCACGGCAGGGGGGAGGCGCTCCTCCCACCCTTTGAGGGACCCCTGATCCTCCGCGCTCATACGGTGATCTGCTCCTCCTCCGAGACCTGGGTCGCCGGGCTCTCTTCCTTCTTGCTGAAGGTCAGCGCCGTTTCATCCGCGGCCACGTCCACCAAGATCGTCTCGCCGGCGGCAAAGGCCCCCTCGAGCAGCTTTTGCGAGAGTGGGCTCTCCAAGTAGCGCTGGATCGCTCGGCGCAGAGGTCGCGCGCCATAGGCGGGGTCGTAGCCCTTATCGGCCAACCAACCCTTGGCCGCATCGGTCAGCTCCAGATGCAGCCCCTGTTCTTGGAGGCGCTCCTCAATGTCGCGCACCTGGATATCGACGATCTTTTTCATATCCTCCCGCGAGAGCCTGCGGAAGACGATGATCTCGTCCACCCGGTTGAGGAACTCGGGCCGGAAGGTGCGCTTGAGGGCGTCGGTCACCTCTTTGGTGAACTGCTTTTCCTCATCCGTGGCCGATTCGATCTGAAAGCCCAGAGGGCCACCCTTGCGCGAGACAAACTGGGTGCCCACATTCGAGGTCATGATGATGACCGTATTGCGAAAGTCCACTGTGCGCCCATGGCCATCGGTGAGGCGCCCCTCCTCAAGGATCTGCAAGAGAGCGTTCCAGACGTCTGGGTGGGCCTTTTCAATCTCGTCAAAGAGGATCACCCGATAGGGCCGGCGGCGCACTGCCTCGGTGAGCTGCCCTCCCTCGTCATAGCCTACATAGCCGGGGGGTGCGCCCACCAAGCGAGAGACGGTGTGCCGCTCGCTGTATTCGCTCATATCCACCTGGATGAGGGCGTCCTCGTCGTCAAAGAGGAACTCGGCCAAGGCCTTGGCCAGCTCCGTCTTGCCCACCCCACTGGAGCCCAGGAAGATAAAGCTGCCGATGGGCCGCCGAGGGTCCTTGAGGCCCGAACGCGCCCGCCGAATGGCATCGGCGACGGCAGCGATGGCCTCATCCTGGCCAACCACCCGCTGGCGGAGGTGCTCCTCCATGTGCAGGAGGCGCTCCGTCTCGGTGGCCATCAAGCGGCTCACCGGGATGCCCGTCCACTCGGAGACGATGGCCGCGATATCCTCCGCATCGACCACATCGTCGATGCCCTGCTCGTTCTGCCAGGCAGCCTTTTGGGCGGTGAACTCCATCTCTTTTTGTAGCCGCTCGCTACGCACTTGGGCCGCCCGCTCATAGTTGCGCTGCTGACCCGCCTCCTCTTCCTCCTGGGCGAGGCGCATCAGCTCCAAGCGGAGCTCCTTCAACTCGGGCGGCAGGCTGTGGGCGGCAATGCGCAGCTTGGAGGCCGCCTCATCGATCAAGTCGATGGCCTTGTCGGGCAGGTGCCGATCCTTCACATAGCGGTCAGAGAGGCGCGCCGCAGCCACCAGGGCGTCGTCGGTGATGCGCACCTGATGGTGCTCCTCATAGCGAGGGCGCAGGCCGCGGAGCATCTCGATCGTCTCCTCCACCGAGGGCTCTTCGATATAGATGGGAGCAAACCGCCGCTCGAGAGCGCTATCACGCTCGATGTGCTGGCGGTACTCGTCTAGCGTGGTGGCCCCAATGCATTGCAGCTCGCCTCGGGCCAGGGCGGGCTTCATCATGTTCGAGGCATCGATGGCCCCCTGGGCCGCCCCAGCCCCCACCAC
>JAGGYI010000198.1 GCA_021162655.1 Anaerolineae bacterium | reverse complement strand
TGACAAAAAATAATCGAGCCGCAAGAACCCCCTTGCTGCTCGCCTAGACCTATTTTGTCTTTCAAACTGGCTAGCTTGCTACCTTATCCACAGCTCTTCCAGTGGGAAGCTAACCTCCTCGATACCACTCAGAAAAAGGCCCTGCCATTCTCTCACCAGCCCCAAAATAAGGGCTAAACCAACAGATCCAAGCACTACCATATTCCCAAACTTGGGCTCTGTCAAATCCCTTTCTAGCGCTCGGGCAGAGAGCAACGCCCCCAAAGCGATCGGCGCGAGGAGAAAGCGCTCTTGCATTGTCCCACCCCAGTACCAAATCGTGGCGTAAAGAAAGCTATAGGCCAGGATCCAGCGTACTTCTCGCTCCCCTCGATAGCGAAGGAGGAGCAAGGGGAAAAGGGCCAGGGGATAGGGATAGAGACCTGGCCGCATGGCAGGGATCTCCAAACTCATAAAGAGATCCCAAGGAAGGCGGAGAAATCGCCACAAACTTCGCGATGGGCCAAACATGCGCAAGAGGCCCGTCCACGCACGGGCAACCTCAGGAGATAGGCCCCTCCCTCCCCAAAGGAACGGATAGATAGGGTTCCCAAAAAGCACCCAGTTTTTCAAGTACCAAAAACCCCCGAGGAGCAAAGCAGGCACGACAAAGCAACCTACTCCCTTGAGCAGGTCTCGCCAGCGCGCCGAATGCCCTTCCCTAAGACAGACCCAAGCGATGCCCCCCGTCAGAATCAGCGCGCTCATCAACGCCGAATATTTGATGGCAGCCGCCCAGCCCACAAGCGCCCCAGCAAGAAGCCATTTCGTCCATCGCCCAGAGGAACGATCCTCCACCCCTTCGAAAAAGACAAAAAAAGCCAGCACCTCTGCCCCACTCCAGGCCAGGTCAACCAAGGTTGTCGTAGCCAAGTAGTACACTTCGGGGATCGCCCAATAAAAGAGGCCCGCCAGAAGAGCTACCTCGATGCCCCAGCGTGCCCTCGCAAAACTCATGATGCCCCAAAGGGTCGCCAAGCCCGTCATCAGATGCAAAAGTTTGGGTACCTGGAGTCCCCCTACCCCTATGCCTAACGCGTAGAGCGTCTCCATCCCCAAGGGATAGTGATAGACCACTTGGCGAAAGGGCCAGGAAACCCTGCCCGTCCGCAACCAGAGGAGTGGCGCACGAAGATGGTAATGCACCAAATCTACCTCGTCTGGTGGCGAAAAGGCTCGCACCGCCGAGGGCGCTATGCTCAGCAAGAGGGCCAGGCCCAAAACCGCAACAAGAGGCCGAAGGTGCAGCTCTGGCAACCGCCTCCGCCAAGAGAAAAGCTGGAAGAGCCCCCACCCGGCGGCCAAGAGCAGAAAAAAACGAAGGAGCTGGGAAGAGAGCAGCCTCAGCCCCCCAAAGAGAAGGAGAAAATAGGAGAGAGGAGCCAGCCCTAGGAGGAGAGAGCCAGCTCCACAGACAGAGATACGCATACGAGAGAGGAGAGAGTTGCCGATTCCCCACGCTGCTAGGCCAATAAGCGTGGTCCAAAAAAGCGCTTGCACTGCTGGCACCCTATAGGCGCAAAAATACCCAGACGACGTACTTTAAAAGGACGAACACCGCCCACAATAGGGCCAGACACTCCCCTAACTGCACCCGCCTAGCCTTTCAGCGCTCCAACTGTGATGCCCTGGGTCAGACGATTCTGAAAGATCGCATAGACGGTAAAAGTGGGCAGCAACATGATGATGAAACCGGCAAACATGGCGCCCCAGTCCGTCGCATAGTGGGCGATCTCATAGAGGTTGGCCATTCCCAAGGGCAACGTCTTGAGCTTGTCCTCCGAAATAGTGACCAAGGCCCAGAAATACTCGTTCCAAACACCCAAAAAGTTAAAGATGGCGATGGTCAAGAGCCCACTCTTGGCCAAGGGCATCATGATACGCCAATATACTCCGATCAGCGAGGCCCCATCGATGATCGCCGATTCTTCCAACTCTTTGGGTAACGTCTTGAAAAAGGCATAGAGGAAGAACATGGTGAAAGGTAGGCTACGGGCCGTGTACATGACGATCAGCCCCAAGTGCGTCCCCAAGATGCCCATATCCCGCAAGAGGAACCATGCGGGGATGTACCCCAGCCAGCCAGGGATCATCATAGCGCTGATAAAGTAAAAGTAGATGACTTTATTGCCGGGGAAATCAAAGCGGGCCAAAGCATAGGCCAGCATCGACCCCAACGCCATGATGAAAAAGAGGCTCAGCGCGGTGACTTTGACGCTGTTAAAGAGATAGGTCCCCACATGGATCTTATTCCAAGCGCGAACATAGTTATCCCACTGAGGCACCTTGGGAAGTGCCCAAGGGCTGGCAAAAAGCTCTCGGCTCGTCTTCAAAGAGGTGATCAATGTCCAGATCATAGGAAAGACGACCGAGATAAAAAAGACCCACAAAAAGACCTGCACGATCACCCAGGCAACCTTGCCCAAAAGGTTCTGCCAGGTGCGCGGCCTGTTTTTCGAACCAGCTAACTGGATCCCCATGCGACGCTCCTTCTCCTAGTACTGGACCGTCTCCCGCTCCATAAAGCGGAAGGTGAAAATCGAGCCCAAGAGGGTCACCACAAAGATGACCACAACGATAGCAGCAGCATAGCCCCAATTGCGCTGAGTAAAGGCCTGCCAATAGTAGTAGTTCATGATCATATCCGAGTGTTTGTTGGGCTGCTGCTCAAAGAGGATGTAAACCAAAGCGAACTGGTTCAACGCCCCAATGACGGCAAAGATCAGCACTGTGCGGATCGTCTCCCAGATCAAGGGGATCGTCACCGAGAAAAAGACTCTTGCCTTGGTGGCGCCGTCGATCATTGCTGCCTCGATAAGCTCTTGGGGAATATTCTGGATGGAGGCCAAAAAGAGGATCATATACCATCCCAGGCCTCCCCACATGCTAATAAAGCCCACAGAATAAAGCCCCACTTTAAAGCCCAAAGGCCAATCCTTCTGCAAGCTCAGCCAGGGAATGGCAAACTCTTCCAGCCCGATCGAACGGAGGATGTTGTTCACCAGCCCAAAGCTGGGGTTCAGCACCATGCTCCAAAGCACGGCGATGGCCGCCGTAGAGAGCACGTTGGGGAAAAAGTAGGTCACTCGAAAGAGATTCGCCCCCTTGGGCTTGTTGCTGATGACATAGGCCACTGTCAAAGCCAAGGCGATGGTGAGAAGAGAAAAGACAAAAAGAAAAAGGTTATGAGAGAGATAGAGACGGAGGTGGTAGAAATCCTCAGGGTCGGTAAGCTCTTTCCAGAGCTTCACAAAGTTATAGAAACCGACAAACTTCATGTTCTTTGAGAGGCCCTTCCAGTGAAAGAAGCTGATATAGAGCCCTCGGATAGAAGGATACATCACGAAAACACTGAAAAGCAGGAGGCTGGGCAATACAAAAGGAATGATAAGCTTCCACTTTTCTCGTCTAAGCATACTCCCTCCTCGGCAAGGCTGAGCGATCTAGATAGGAGGATGGCAGGGTTGCCCCACCATCCCCCCATTCCTCAAGGTATACAACTAGTCGGAGCAATCGGTGCGCTTGTGTTTCTCGATCGTCGGATCCTCGCGCACCTCGCGGGCCGCACGCTCGAGCATGTCGGCCATTTCCTCGACGCTGACGCGCCCCCAGAGGAAATCGCCCATATTATCGCCCCAGACCTTGCCGATCGTCGGATACCAAGCGCCATACCAGAACTTGATATAGTGGCCCTCGGCCGACTTGATCAGATCGATGCCAGACTGGAGCGCCTCACTCACGTTGGTTGCACCCTGGAGCGGATCCTTGACGGCCAACAGGGCACCGATCTTTTCCGCCCAGTACTTGGCATTATCGGGCGAGTAAACCAGACGGAGATACTCCATCCCCCAAAGAGGATGCTTGCCGTTGCCCACAGTCAGCGCAGGGCCACCCTCTGAGACCTCGGCTGCTTTCGGGTTCCCCTTGCCGTTCTTGGGAGCAGGGATACCGATCAGCTTCATGCGGAAGCCCTCAGGAGTCGTCTCCTCCATCTCCCGCTCCATCCACATGCCGCAGGGCACAAAGGCGGCCTTGCCATCCATAAAGACCTGCTGGCCCTCGGTGTGGCTCATTGCCTCGGCACCCGGGAAGATCCACCCGTTCTTAAAGATCAGCTGAATCTGCTCCATGGCCCAGAGCACATCCGGGTTCTTCCAAGCCCCTTCAACGAGGTTGTCGATATCGCAGACGGCCTTGGCACCCGCAGACTTGTAGATCAAAGGCCGCAGAACGATGTTAAAGTAGCCAGGATACTTGCCCTGATAGGTCCAAGGAGCGATACCGGCCTTTTTGATCTCGGCGCAGAGATCCATAAACTCCTCCCAGGTAAGGGTGCCAGGATCAGGCCAGCCATGCTCTTCAAACATCGCCACATTGTAGTAGATACCATTGGCGTTCTGGGTGAGGGGCATCGCCCACTGGGCATCCGTCAATCCCATGCTCGCGCCTTCAAGGCCTCCTGCCGGGATGATGTCGCGCACTCGCTTGCCCTCGCCCCAGCCATAGGCCTCCACATCGAGAAGGATGTCCACAGGCGCATAAACGTTATCCTTCACTCCCTGGATCATGGCCTGCTCACCACCCTTGATCCAGAGACGCCCTACGTCGGGAATATCCCCATCAACCAAACGAGGCTGCAACGTCTCCCAAATACGCGGATCACCCCAGACCTTCACCTTTGCTCCAGGGTGTTCCTTCTCCAAGAGCGAGGCCACAAATTTGACCCAACCATGGCCATAGCCCTCTAGCCAGAAGGCCGCCTCGATCTCCTCTTTGGGAGGATCGCCCAGCAACGCATACCACTCTTCCTGGGTAATCAGCTCGCCCGGCTTGTGATCGACAGGCAAATTCTTGAGCGACTCGGCCCGCGGCTTGAACCAATCAAGCCCTGGCGGATAGACGCCCCTCTTTCCTGCCGGCTTGGCTGCCTCTTTTGTCGGCTGAGCCGCTGCCTTGGTTGGCTGAGCTGGCGCTTTCGTTGGTTCAGGGGTCGGTGTCTTGGGCTTGCAGGAAGAAAGAATCACCCCTGCCGCCACGGCGGTTGTCACCCGCAGGAAATCTCGCCTCTTCATTTTGGCCATTGCATTGTCCTCCTTGTCCTTAAACAAAATGAAACTCCACCAGATAACATCTGTGCTCACCTGTTAACTCAAGATGCCTTCTCCCTTTGCCCCTCCTTTCTATTTGGCTTTCTCCTCCGGACAAGTTAAAATAAGTTGTACCTACAAAAGGAGACGAACTTGTCCCTTCCTCTTCTCATTATAGCGGGGAGGGGAGATTCCAGATGCCCCTTCGGACACAAAAGGGGCACAAAAAGGACAATTTTCGGCCATGAGCAAAGTGGACGATTTTGAGCTGCGGATCCGCCAGGCTCTTCGGCACCTGTATGACCCCAGCTTTCTCCGCCAGAGCCCCCTGATCAAGTGGCTCAAACTTCAAGATATGCCCAACCCCGCTTGGACGCTCAAAGAGATCCTCGAAGAGGGGATCCACTCCCTGCAAAACGATTCAAGCCTTCAATCCAGCAAGGTCCGCAGAGGTATGGAGATCCTCTCCCTTCGCTACATCCAACAGTTCACCCAACAGGATGTAGCGAATCAGATGGGTATCAGCCCCCGGCATCTCCGCCGAGAACAGAACTTGGCCATCCAGCTACTTGCCCAGTACTTGCGGCGCAAATTCCACCTCCCCGCCCAGCTCCCCCCTGCAGAAGATGCTGAGGAAGCACTCCCCGAGGGAGTGGGTAATAACTTGGAACGGGAGATGCTCTGGCTGAGCGATTCACTGGCGGGGCGCGTTTCTCAAGTAGAGTCGACCATCCAAAAGGTGCTTCCCTTGGCCGAAGGGCTGGCCATTAAGCACAATGTCCGGCTGACCTTTGCCCCCGAGGGGAATAAAGACACTTTGGCGATGATTGCCCCCAGTGTGCTTCGCCAGGTTATCCTCAGCCTACTCGTCTTTTCTATTCAGGCCGTCCCTGGGGGGCAGATCACCTTAAACGTCCTTCAAGCGGAGAGGAACGTCCTCATTCAGCTCGAGGCCTGCAAGGGAAAACAAAAAGAGGGGGCCGAGCCCCCATGGAAAGAGATGGATATCGTCAACCAACTGGTAGAGACTTTTCAGGGAGAGATGAACTTTATCCAGGCGGAAGAACAGCTGCTCCTCTCAGTCTCTCTACCTCAGGTAGGGCACATCTCTGTGCTGGCCATAGAGGACAACTCTGACACTCTACAACTTTGGGAGCGCTACCTCCAAAATTCGCGCTTCTCATTAATCGGAGTACAGGACCCACAGCAAGCTCTGAGCAAAGCGATCGAATGCCAGCCCGATATCATCATCCTCGATGTCATGATGCCCAACGTGGACGGCTGGGAGCTGCTCACCCAGCTACGGCATCATCCCAGCACCAGCCACATCCCTGTCATCGTCTGCACCGTCCTTCCCCAGGAAGAACTCGCCTTCCATTTGGGCGCAAGTGGCTTCCTCCGCAAGCCCTTTACACGCGAAGCCCTTCAGGAGATGCTGGGGCACCAAATCGAGGCTTCAAAACGCCCAAAACAGCCTCCAGCGCCGAAACAAGATCATGAGCAGAGAGCCCCTGCTGGCGAGTAAGGATCAACTCTTTGCTGATGATTGGCGCCCGCTGCGGATCCCGTGCAGAGATGATAATCACTGGAATGTCACGGATCTCCTCATCTTTGGTCTTGGCCTCTAGCACAGCAAAGCCATCCATGTTGGGCATCACCAAATCGAGCAGAAGGAGATCCGGTTTCCTCTCGCGCAAAAGCCGCAGAGTAGTCTGGCCATCTTCACATTGAAGCACAATATAGCCACCCTCCTCCCCCACCAGCATCCGCCGAAAGAGCTGCCGTGCCTCAGGATCATCGTCAACGAGAAGAAGGGTTCGGGCCTGCGGTGCGATGCGCTTGATGCTCTCCAAAAGCTGCTCCCGCGTCACCGGTTTGACCAAATAATCCTGAGCCCCCAGCTCCTCAAAGGCTGCCTGCCGCTCGGGGATCCAGCAGGAAAAGATCGGTACATCGAAAGCCAAGCTGGCAAGCTCGGCGAGGATGCTGTCCGTCTCCATTTGGGGCGCCTCGTTGATCAGCAAGGCCATCGCCGCCTTTTCCTCTATCGCTACTTTGGCCTCCTGCGGGCGCTCCACCCGGATGATCTCCACCCCGTCGAGATAGCGGGCCAATAGCTCGCTCGCCGCCTCTCCCTTCTCCAAAACCACAATACAAGGAGATGGCTTCACCTGGGGGGCTGCAGAGCGCCGCAACCGTGGGGCATAATCCTGGTAGGGGTTTACCCAAGTCCTCACCACGCCCTGATCCAGATCCGAGGCCAAAGGCAAGGTAAAGTGCACCGAGGTCCCAACCCCCAGCTGGCTCTCCAGCCAGATCTTGCCTCCATGCAGCTCAACAAGCCGCTTGCTGATGGCCAAGCCAAGGCCCGTCCCGCCATATTGCCTCCGTATACTGAGATCCGCCTGAGAAAAAGGTTCAAAGAGGCGCTCGAGCTTGGAGGGTTCCATGCCAGGGCCTGTGTCAACGACGTCGACCTGAACCCACTGCCCCCGCACCTGTACGTCTATTCGCACCTCCCCCTCCTGGGTAAAGCGCCCGGCATTACTCAAAAGGTTCAACACTACCTGGCGAATGCGCGTGCAGTCACAATAGACGGGGGGTAGATCCTCTGGAATGTTCACCTTGAGCGCAAGACCCTTCTTTTGGAAAAGCGCCGCCACCGCTTCGGCCGCCTCACGGATGACATCGCCCAGTGGGGTCCACTCTTTTAAGAGACGCATCCGCCCCGTATCGGCCTCTGAAAGGTCCAGCACATCATCCACTAGGCTGGCCAGGTGCTGGCTGTTGCGCCGAATCGCCGCAATATCTGCCAACAAGGCCGCCGGCAGACGGCGAGCATAGACCTCCGGAGCCTTGAGGATCATATCACTGAAACCGATAATCATGTTCAAAGGAGTCCGCAGCTCATGGCTCACGTTGGCCACAAACTCTTCCTTAGCTTTGCGGGCCTCTTCCACCGCCTTGCGTGCGGCGGAGAGCATCTCGTTCAAGCGCACCGTCTCCCTCGTCACCAGAGCCAGGTCCTCCAAAGCCTGCTTGAGTTCCACCTGGCGATCTCTGGCCATCTCTAAATTATCTCGAGCCTGACGGTATCCCTGCCAAGCCCAGGAGATCAAAGTCCCCTCGGAACGCCTCGCCAAAGAGACCACATACACCACACTCCAGAGGAGAAAGAGATCGCTCAGAAAAGCCCAAGTTCGCCCCAGCTGCCAAGGAAAGATGTAAAATCCCAAAAAGAGAAGAAGGCTTGCTATCCCCGCCACCAGCGCCCCCTGCCAAACTCCCAGCACGGCGAGGGCCGTCACAATGGGCAAGATAAAAGCATGGTACATCTCGGCGGTAGGGAACCAGAACCACCCCAACATGACCAAGGCTACCCCACCCAAAGAGAGGGCCCAAGCCGCCAGCTCGTAATTTCGCTCATAGAGCTTCCATACGGCAAAGGCAAAGGCCCAAAGCAACATGCCATAAGCTGCCAAAGATGGAGGCTCGGCACTCCCTTGGTCAAGCAACCCCATGATTGCCCCCAGAACAGGATAAGGAAGTAGCGCCAGGGGAAAGAACTCGTCCCGCAGTTCCTGGCGCAAGCTCTCAACCGTCTCTATCGTCTCACTGATTTTCCTCGCCAAGGCACACCATCCTTTGCACTCGCGCTCGGCCCTTTTCAGGCCCACGAAACCACTCCATTGACACAAGAGAATAGTACAATTATAATGCAATTGTTATAGTGCATTGCAAAAATCCAAAGGAGGCAGGCTATGTCCCTGGATACGAACAACCGGCCAACCCGCAGTGGGCCAAATCAGGATCTGTGGCCCAAGTGGATGTGGATCGCTGTTCCTGTGCTTGTTGTGATCGTGGTGGCTGGCCTTTGGTGGGCGATCTTTTACCCCTCTGAGAGCCCAGCACCTACGCCTACGCCCACTCCTACGGTGAGGGTCATCCGCAACCAGCCCACACAAGCTCCTACCCTGCCAAAGACCTTGCCTCCTCAAAGCACGCCTACTGTTCGTCTGCTGCCCACCCAGCCTCTACCCAGTCCAACTCCTGTCTCTGTCGTTACACCAACCTCGCCTGCTCCTACAGCTCCTGCCTCCGGCGGCCTAGCCATCGGCAAGAAAGCCAAGGTTACCGGCACCGGTCGTGTAGGCCTGAATGTGCGCGCCGGTGCTGGTACTGGGCATGCCCGTATCAAAACCCTGCCCGAGGGCTCTATCGTTGAGATCATTGGCGGCCCCAAAGAAGCGAATGGCTACACGTGGTGGCAAATCCGCGACAAGGCAGGCACCACGGGTTGGGCTGCTGGCGAGTATCTCGCGCCTCAATAAGCTCCAAGCAAACCCTCAAAGCATCCCTCGTCTCAGCCCTCGCCTGAGGGCTGAGCGTTCTATAGCGTAGCGTATGAAACGGGGGTGAGAGAAAATGTCCAAAGAGGATGTTGCCGCCCGTATTGAGGAGCTCCGTGCCCTGATCCGCTATCATGATTACCTATATTATACACTGGATCAGCCCGAGATCACGGACGCCGAATACGACGCACTGATGCGCGAGCTAGAGGCCCTTGAGGCCGCCCATCCCGAGCTCATCACACCGGATTCCCCTACCCAGCGGGTGGGCGCTGAGCCTCTGCCCGAGTTCGCCAAGGTGCGCCACCCTTACCCCATGACCAGCCTGGCCGATGCTTTCTCGCGAGAGGAAGTAGAGGCCTGGCTTGAGCGCGCCAAGCGCCTCCTCCCCGAGGACATCAAACTAGAATTCGTCGTCGAGCCTAAAATCGACGGACTGGCCGTTGCTCTGACCTATGAGAACGGTTTGCTCACTCGAGGAGCCACCCGCGGCGATGGCGTCGTAGGGGAGGATATCACTGCGAACGTGCGCACCATTCGCAACATCCCCCTGCGCATTCCCGTAGTAGAGGGCTCTGTCCCCACTCCGCGGATCATCGAAGTGCGTGGGGAGATCTATATGCCCCGGGATCTTTTCGAAGAGCTCAACCGGCAGCGCATCGCCAAGGGGGAACGCCCCTTTGCGAACCCTCGCAACGCGGCAGCTGGTTCGGTGCGCCAGCTCGATCCACGCATCACAGCGGAACGCCCCTTGCGAATGTTCGCCTATGGCATTGGCTACGTTGAAGGAGCAGAGATCTCTTCGCAATGGGAAGCGTTGAACTATTTGAAAAAGCTGGGCTTTGCCGTGAACCCCGATATCCGTCTCTTTGACAACTTTGAAGAGGCCCTCGCCTACTGCGAAGAGTGGATGGATCGCCGCAGCGAGCTAAACTATGAGGCAGACGGGGTGGTCATCAAGATCAACTCCTTTGAGATCCAACAGCGGCTGGGGATCGTGGGCAACGCTCCGCGCTGGGCCGTCGCCTACAAGTTCCCCGCTCATGAAGCAACGACCCGCCTACTAGACATTGGGGTCAATGTAGGACGCACAGGAGTGCTCACTCCCTATGCCATCCTCGAGCCCGTCCGCATCGGCGGTGTCACTGTGCGGCAGGCCAGCCTGCACAACTTTGATGAGATTGCCCGCAAAGACATCCGCATCGGCGATATCGTCGTCGTCCGCCGAGCGGGAGACGTCATCCCCCAAGTGCTAGGACCAGTCAAAGCCCTCCGCGACGGCGACGAGAAGGTCTTTCCCATTCCCAAGGTCTGCCCCGTCTGTGGGGAGCCCGTTGTCCGAGAGGAGGGCGAGGTGGCTGTTTACTGCGTTAATGCTGCCTGCCCTGCTCAAATCGTCCGGAGGATCGAATACTGGGCCTCCCGTGGGGCAATGGATATCGAAGGGTTGGGGATCAAGGTCGCCCAACTGCTCGTCGACAAGGGCCTCGTTAGCGACGTAGCAGACCTCTATGCCCTCAAAAAAGAGGACC
Source organism: Anaerolineae bacterium (assembly GCA_021162655.1). Classification (GTDB taxonomy): domain Bacteria; phylum Chloroflexota; class Anaerolineae; order UBA1429; family UBA1429; genus JAGGYI01. Next base: position 14,681 of record JAGGYI010000198.1, on the reverse strand, counting down.
TCCTCGCTCTGGAAGGTTTCGCCGAGAAGCGGGCAGAAAACCTTCTGCAAGCCATCGACGAGAGCCGCAACCGCCCTCTTTGGCGGGTTATCACAGGGCTGGGCATCCGCGGCGTGGGCAGCAAAGTCGCCCAAACTTTGGTGGGCCACTATCGTTCCCTCGATGCGTTGATGCAAGCCTCTTTCGAAGAGCTCCAAGAGATCGAGGGCGTGGGCCCACGCATCGCCAAAGACATTGTCGAGTTCTTCAAGCGCCCACGGCACCAAGAGCTCATCGCCAAGCTCCGCCGCTATGGAGTGCGCCTCGAAGAAGAAGAGCCCACCGGCCCTCAGGAGAGGCCTCTGGAGGGCATGACCTTTGTCATCACTGGCACCCTTCCCTCCATGAGCCGCGAAGCGGCCACAGCGCTCATCATCGAACACGGTGGGCGGGTGACGGGCAGCGTTTCGAAAAAGACGACCTACCTGGTAGTGGGAGACAAGCCCGGAGCTACCAAATTCAACAAGGCCAAAAGCCTGGGGATTCCCATGATCGGCGAGGAGGAGCTGCTTCAGCTCATCCAAAACCCCCAGCGTGCTCCTTCACCCTCAACCCAAAAAGCCTCCGCGGATGACTAACCACCCTTCCACGCCCACCCTCGTTGAGGAAGGCATGCCCCTGGGCTCGCCAGCCCAGCTGGGCTTGTCCCCTTCTCTTGCTGCTCAGGTCACTCTGCATCACATCATTCCCGCGCAGCCTGCCCGTTATGCAGAGTTTCCTCCTGCTCTTGCTCCCCAGTTGCGGGCTCTTTTGCATCACCGGGGGATCCCTCGCCTCTATACCCACCAGGCAAAGGCCGTCCAGCTCGCCCTAGAGGGCCAGCATATCCTCCTCACAACCCCCACCGCCTCAGGCAAGACCCTCGCCTACGCCCTGCCCCTCCTCCAAGCTCTCTTGCAGGATCCTTTGGCGAGGTCTCTGCTCATCTTTCCCACCAAAGCCCTAGCCCATGACCAGCTCCACATCCTCCGAGGCTACCTCCAAGAGTTGGGACTCTCGGCCGCCATAGCGACATATGATGGAGACACCCCCTTCTCCCAGAGATCGCGGATCCGACGATCAGCCAGGCTTTTGCTCACCAACCCTGACATGCTCCACATGAGCATTCTACCCAACGCCTCCCTCTGGAGAGAGTTCTTTGCCCACCTCACCTTTATCGTCCTCGACGAAGTACACAGCTACCGGGGCGTCTTTGGCAGCCACGTGGCGAATGTCCTTCGAAGGCTCAAGCGCATCTGCCAGGCTCGCGGGAACTCTCCTCAATTCCTTTGCAGCTCTGCCACCATCGCCAACCCCCAGGCATTCGCCCAAAAGCTCCTAGGGCTTCCGGTGGCTCTCATTCAACAAAACGGCGCCCCTCAAGGAGAGAAACATATCCTTTTCTACAATCCCCCGATCCTCGATCCACGTCTGGGGATCAGGCGATCTCCCTTGGAAGACGCACGCTTGCTAGGCCTCTTCCTCCTGCAGCGAAACATCCAAACGGTGATCTTTGCCCGCTCGCGCGCCGCTGTAGAACGGCTAGTCCTCTCCCTGCGGGCCCAAGCCGCCAAGTTGGGCTTTCCTTCAGAAGCGATCCGTGGCTACCGAGCAGGCTACCTCCCTGAGGAGCGCCGCAGCATAGAACGGGGCCTGCGCGAGGGAAGTATTCGCCTGGTGGTGGCCACCAGCGCCCTCGAACTGGGCATCGACCTTGGAGAGCTCGAGGGGTGCATCCTGGCAGGCTACCCCGGAAGCATCGCCAGCACCTGGCAACGCATCGGGCGCGTCGGACGCAGCCAAAAGAGGGGCATCATCTTTCTCATCGCTGGAGCCAATCCTCTGGATCAGTACCTCATCGCGCATCCCGAGTACCTCTTGGAGGGCTCTCCCGAACAAGTGCTCATCCACCCCGATAACCTTCACATTCTCATCCCCCATCTCCAGTGCGCCGCCTATGAACTTCCTCTGGAGGCCCAAGAGATCGCCCAAAGAAAGATCTTCTCTGAGGCTCTAGAGCTCTTCCAGGAGATGGGGCTCGTTCGTCCAAGCGGGGGAAGATGGTTCTGGATAGGCCCAGAGAATCCCGCTCGCGCCGTTTCGCTACGAGCCACCGAGGCTGGAGCCGTCAAGATCATCCAACAGGACACTCGGCAGGTTATCGGTGAAGTCGATAGGGCCAAAGCCCCCTTTACCCTCCACAAAGGGGCCATCTATCTCCACGAAGGAGAGCGCTTTCTCGTTCGGGCCCTCGACTGGGAGGCCAGGATCGCTTGGGTCGAGCCCACCTCGGCCGACTACTATACAGAAGCGAGCCAGAGTACGCGCATCAGCATCGAGCACGTCTTGGAGCAACGCCTTTTAGAAAAGGCCTCGCTCTTTTACGGCGAGCTCTCGCTTACTATGCGTGTCACCGGCTACAAACGTCTCCACCTCTCGACGGGAGAACACCTGGGCTGGGGAGAGGTACACTTGCCTGAGCAACACATCTCTACTACGGGGTGCTGGCTCACCATCCCCGATCAATTGATCGAAAAGCTGCGCCAAGAGGGGCTTTGGACGGGAGAACGACCTCTTTCCCGAGGGCCCAACTGGGAGGAACAGCGCAACCTAGCTCGTCAGCGAGACGGCTATCGCTGCCGCTGGTGTGGAGCCCCTGAGCGCCCTGGCAGGCAACACGAGGTGCACCACATCGTTCCCTTTCGCGAGTTCGGCTGGGTCCCGGGGGAGAACGAGAACTATCGCCAAGCGAACAGGCTCTCTAACCTCATCACCTTGTGCCCACGTTGCCACCGGCTCGCCGAGCAACAGGTGGCTGTGCGCAGCACCCTCTCTCGACTGGGGCGCGTCCTCCGGCAGCTTATTCCCCTCCTGGCCCACTGCGATGCCCAAGATGTTGGCATCTCGAGTGAGCTGCGCGCTCCCCAGACAAAGCAAGCCACCCTCTTTATCTTCGACCGTCTTCCAGGAGGGGTGGGGATCAGTGAAAAGGTATACCTCTCCTTCGATACGCTCCTTCAAGCTGCAACAGAACTTGTCCGCGAATGCCCCTGTGCTTCCGGCTGCCCCTCGTGCATTGGCCCCACCAACTCTCAAGATCCATCTGCCAAACGCCAGGTATTGCACCTCATCGGAGCCCTGCAGAACCAACGTTAAGGAAGCGTTTTTTTACGTCACATTTATGCTTTGCCTTCCCCAGGAGGAGGGATTGCATGCTATAATTCTAATGAGTACGCGGCCGAACGTAACATTTGCGCTATTTATACGTCTCTATAGTTGCCATATAGTTGCCATAAAGAATTTGCGAGGGATCTATTCGTGATCATCGATACAAAAAGCCTTGATCGCCAATTCCTGCTCTTTGGTGAGCTATCTGCCATCATAGATGCTCCTGTAGAGCCCAAAGAGATCCTAGCGCGTGCTTGGGAGGTCCTCCGGAACGCCCTTCAGGTACAGGTGGGCGGAGCTTTTCTCACCGAGGATGGTGCCCTTTTACTGGTTACCCAATCGGGGCTTGATGGATATGCCGAGCAGTTGAGTCGTTTGGTGGGCTTTTTACCCAGTCGCTCTTCTGATTCGCTTTCTCTGTTGAAGGCCAAAGAGATCGCCAACAGCCCCCTTGGCGCAGCGCTAGAGGCCGCCCACTGTCCAGCGATCTTTACCCTGCCTCTGGAAGCCCACGGGAGGACGTGGGGGTACCTTTTCTTTGAGGCCTCACAAACCATTCCTTGGGGCCAGTACTTTTGGGAGTTGCTCTCGCACCTCATTGGCTTGGGGGTAGCAAACGCCCAGCTGCGCCAAGAGATGGAAAGGCAACTCCGCCAGAGCCAAACGATCTATGAGATCAGCCGGGCTTTTGTGGCCACCACCGACTTGGACGAGCTCCTCAACCTCATCGTGCATTCTGCCGTCGAAACGATAGAAAAAGCCGACAACTGCGTGCTTCACCTCTTTGATGAGGAAACAGGGGAGCTCCTCCCCAGAGCCCTCTCCTTCGTTGGTTCAGTTCCGGCGGAAAAACGGGGCAAGAGCCGTATGCGCATTGGGCAGGGGGTTGCCGGCTTGGCCCTTGAGCTGGGCCAAGTGCTGAACGTCCCCGACGTCTCTCATGACCCTCGCTTCATTCGGGTCAACTGCAGCAGACCCTTTGCCTCCATGTTGGTAGCCCCCTTGAAATTGGGGGATAGACGCATCGGCACACTCAGCGTGGATTCCAAAGAGCCCCACGCCTTTACCTCTACCGATGAACGCCTCTTGATGACTCTGGCCACCCAAGCTGCAGCTGCCATCGAGAACGCCCGCCTCGTTCGAGACCTCCAACAGAGCATCCACGATCTCAAAGCTACCCAGGCCCAGCTGATCCAATCGGAAAAGCTCTCCGCCATTGGGCAGTTGATCGCTGGGGTAGCACACGAGCTCAACAACCCCCTCACCGCTGTCATGGGCTACACCCAGCTCCTCCAGGCAACGGAGAGCCTCGATGAGCAGGTTCTCCAAGATCTGAACAAGATCTACCTCCAAGCTCAGCGGGCCGCCAAAATCGTCCAGAATTTGCTGACCTTTGCGCGCCAGCACAAAGCGGAGCGTCAGCTCATCGACGTGAACGAAGTGCTAGAACGCACGCTTGAACTGCGCCTCTACCAGCTCCGCGTCGAGAATATCGAGGTCACTAAAAAGCTGGCTCCGGGCTCTCTGAGCACGATGGCAGACCCCAATCAGCTGCAGCAGGTCTTCCTTAACCTCATCAACAATGCCCAGGATGCCATGGTTGAGTACCGTGGAGGAGGGCATCTGCTCATCACTACAGAGCGCAAGGACGATAAAATCCTCATCAAGTTCTCCGACGACGGGCCGGGGCTTTCCGAAGAGGTCAAAAAGCACCTCTTTGAACCCTTTTTCACCACCAAAGAGGTGGGCAAGGGCACTGGCTTGGGGCTGAGCATCTGCTTTGGCATCGTCAGCCAATATGGGGGGCGCATTTGGGCAGAGAGCGAGGAAGGCAAAGGAGCCACCTTTATCGTGGAGCTGCCCGTCGCTCAGGGGGATGCCCTCTTTGAAGAACAAGAGACTCTGGAGGCACCTCCTCCCTTACCCAAACACAAGTCCGTCCTCATCGTCGAGGACGAAGAAGAGGTCGCCAACATTCTGGTACGCATCCTCAGCCAAGACGGACACCAGGTCCTCGTAGCCCATGACGGGAATCAGGCCCTCGAACATCTTGCCAGAGCCCACTCGGAAGGAATCCACTTCGACCTCATCATCAGCGATATCAAAATGCCCGGCTTGGGAGGCTTTGAGCTCTATAAACACATCCAGGAAAAAGAACCCCACCTAACAGAAAAGATCATCTTTATCACTGGGGATACAATGAACGTCAATACTCAGCGCTTCCTCCAGGAGAACCACCTTCCCTATCTTGCCAAGCCATTCACCATCCATGAATTCCGTCAGGTCACGGCGCAGATGTTCGAAAAATAAGCCCTCATTCCTGGAAGCCAAGCCGCTTGAGCAGCCGAAACATCGCTCGCTCAAGCGGTTTTTGATACCGCCAAAAGAGAACCGCCAAAAGAAGGCCAGCACACCCCAAAGGCAAGAGCTCTCGCCAGCTGAGCCGTCGAGCATATGCCCCGATCCAGGAAGCAGCGATCACCCCTGGCAACCGGCCGACAACAGCGAAAAGGACAAGCGCACTGATGCGCAGCGGGCTGAGGCCCGCAATAAAGCAGACGAGATCATCCGGGAGAAAGGGAATAAGAAAGATGAGGAAAAAGATCAATGGCCCACGGCGGCGGGCGTAAGCATCGATGCGGCCGAGCAGCTCGGGGCCAACCAGCCGTTCAACCAAAGGCCTGCCAAGCTGGCGAGCCAACCAGGCCGCCAGGCCAGAACCGATCCCCAGCCCAAGCGAGCAAAGGAGCGTCCCCCTGAAAACACCATAAAGGTACCCGGCCGCTATCCCCACCAGATGCCCTGGAATAGGGGCCAGAAGCACTTGCAACACCTCTATCAGGACGATCGCCACAGGCCCCCACGGCCCCAGGTCCACGATCAAACGCCCCAGGCGTTCCTTATCGCGAAGCAGCTCAGCAAAGCCTTTCTGCTCCAACCAGGCCGCCATCCCCAACAGGAGGGCAACAAGGAATATCGCTATGCCTCGGCGTACCCGTCTACCTCTCATCGCTTCTCGTCAAGATAAAGTATTGTCCCACCAGGCGATATCCTTCCCTCAAGAGAGGCAGAGGTTCTCTGCCTGCCCAGAGGGTGCCCACTTCGTCCAGAAGAAGGGTTTTAGCCCGCTCCACCACAGCCCGCCCCAAACCGCGCAAAGCCTCTGCCCCTTTTGCCCAGAGGTCCTCGATCCACACTCCACGGTAAGAGAGCGTCTGCACATAGAGACAGCGCCCCTGCCCAACAAGTTCCCCTTGGGCATCCCAAAGCCGATGCACCTCTTCCCAGGGGCCCCGAACAGCCAAATCATCCTCAGCAAGCTGAACCCTCTGGGCCTCCGAGGGAACTATTCGCCAGCGCCACCCTAAGGGAAGGAAATCCACCGCGTGATAACCCTGCAGCTCATAAACTAGCATGGCCCTTGGCCGTGGTGAGGCAAAGAACCCGGCCCTGCGAAAAGCCCGCAGAGATGCCTCGTTCCCCTGGGCCACAATAGCCCGGAAACGCCGCACCCCCCTGCGCCTTCCCTCAGAGACGCTGTATTCAATCAAACGGGTCCCCACACCTCGCCCCCTGTGCTCTGGGACCACTCCCAAAAGATCGATCTCTAGCCGAGGAGAACCCTGAAAAGGCACCTGCAGGCAGGAACAAAATCCCACCGGGCTCCGTCCATACTCTGCAAGATAGGCATACTGGCCTGGCCACCCTAATATCTCTGCTATTTTGGCAGGCTGGTAGGGGCTTTCAGCAAGGCTGCGCGCCTCAACAGAGAGGAGAGCTGAGGCATCCTGAGGGGTAGGCACAACCTGGCGGATGACATACGCGTCCATCCCTTCAAGTATAAAAAGCTCTCTCTTTCTGTCAATTGAAGCCCCAAAGGCCCACGGCATCCTTTGACAGGGCCTTTTTTCACGTGTATAGTATCAGCACCGAGATGTTAGGATCCAGGAAAAAGGATAGGCGAGCGGTGGGGGAACTCGGGAGCCGCCTGCGCGAAGCAAGAGAAAATCAGGGCCTCTCCCTGGAACAGGTAGAGGAGGCCACGCGCATCCGTCGTGTCTTTTTGGAGGCACTGGAAGAGGAGCGTTTCGACGAGCTTCCTGGTGACGTTTACACCAAGGGTTTTATTCGCAACTATGCCCGCTTTCTAGGGCTAGACCCCGAGGAGCTCCTAGCAGAGTATCGTTCCCTTACCGGAGAAAAGCCCACCATTATCCCTCAGGTGCTCGACGAGCCCCTCATGCGGCGATCTCGCCCTCCTCTGTGGGCCAGCCTTTTTCTCTCCTTCATGGTAGTCCTCGCCCTAGGGCTCATCGGCTGGTATGCCTACAATCGCTACTATTTGGGAGTCTCGCCATCTCTCCAAGGCCTTTGGCCCCGTCGGGCAAACTCACCCACAGCGACCTCTACTCCCTTCCCAACGAGGGAGATAAAACAAGTTGTTCAGCCCAAGGCCACCCAAAAGCAGGTGCGGTCAACGGCGACTTCCACTCCCGTGCAGCCGACGGCGACGGCCACTCCCACTTCGCTTCCTAGCCCCACTCCTCGGAGGCGGCCTTCCCCTACTCCCGATCTCACTCGTGAGGCCCAGCAGCCAGAGATCCAAGTGGCGGCCCACTTTGTAGACAAGACCTACCTCAAGGTCACGCTCGATGGCGAGATGGTCTTTGAGGGGATCCTCAATCCAGGCGAAGACCAGACGTGGACAGCGAAAAAGTCGATCATCCTGCGAGTGGGGAACGCAGCAGGAGTTAGGCTGAAGGTGAATGGAGTGGAGGTGCCTCCACTAGGCGAAAAGGGCCAGGTTGTAGACCTGGAATACACGCCTGAAAACCTTCCCCAAGAGTGAGGCGTCTTCCTCCATCCCAATACAAGCACGAGGCTGACGTAGAAACACGCCAGCCTCTTTTTACTAGCGAAAGGAAAGAATATCAAACGATGCGTTTTCACATCATCACCCTCGGTTGCCCTAAAAACACGGTCGATTCCGAGATGATGGCCGAACTTTTACGTCAAGCTGGGCACGTTCCAGTCGATGCCCCCAGGCAGGCCGATGTCATCATCGTGAACACCTGCGCTTTTATCGAGCCGGCGCGAGAGGAGTCCTATCGCACTCTCAAAGAGCTCGCCGAGCAAAAGAGCCCTCGACAGCGCCTTGTCGTCGCTGGGTGCCTTGCCCAACGCTACGGAGAAGCGGTCCGCCAACAGGTTCCTGTGGACGCACTCATTGGAGCCCGCTCCTGGCCCGAGATCGTCCAGCTCTTTCGCTGCCTTGAGGAACAACCCACCTCCTCCTGCGACATCCTCCAAGAGGAAGGGAACCTGGTCGCCTCCGTCCCTCGGCGAGCCACCATGGGAGCAACGGCTTATATCAAGATCGCCGATGGGTGTGATGCTTCTTGTTCCTTCTGCGCGATTCCCCTTATCAAAGGGCCTCAGCGCTCCAAGCCGCTTGCCGATATCCTCCGCGAGGCAGAGGAACTCACCCAAGCAGGAGTGCGGGAGCTTATTCTCATCGCCCAAGATACTACCTCCTACGGTCGAGACCTGGAAGGCTCTCCCCAGCTCGTCAAACTCCTCCGGGCATTGGCAGAGATCATCCCCCAGGAGAACTGGCTGCGCCTGATGTACGCCTACCCACAACACGTTACCCCCCAACTCATCGAGACGATGGCCCAGCTCCCCCAAGTATGCCACTATCTCGATCTCCCCCTGCAACATGCCCATCCCGACGTCCTACGGAGGATGCGTCGCCCACACGATATCGAAGCAACACTCCAGCTCCTCCGCGCGCTACGAGAGGCTATGCCAGACATCGCCCTCCGCTCCGCCTTTATCGTAGGCTTTCCAGGAGAAACAGAGGCCGAGTTCGAGGCACTTCTCGCCTTTATGCAAGAGATCGCCTTTGACCACGTGGGCATCTTTGCCTATTCCGTCGAAGAGGGCACCCCTGCCGCCGAACTACCCAATCACCTCCCTCCAGAGATCATCAACGAGCGGTACGAAAGGGCCATGCTCGTTCAGCAAAAGATCTCTCTCCAGAGGAACCAAGCACAGGTGGGGCGCACCATGCGCATCCTTGTAGATGGAGCAGGCCAGGGGATCACTATAGGGCGCTCCTACCGAGATGCCCCCGAGATCGATGGCCTAGTGCTCCTCCTGGGAGAGTATCCCGTTGGGGAGTTTCTGACGGTTCGCATCACCCAAGCCCAGGAGTACGATCTCTTTGCCGAGAGGGTGGAACAATAGCGAGATCACATCCGACGCCAAAAACTCTCTTGGAACAAGGTGTGGCGATACAGCTTGTAAACGAGGGGAGCTAGCACACTCAATCGGCGAGGCTCTTGCAGGTACAGCCAGAGGGTACGCGCAAAATAGTCCTGCGGAGTCTGGGCAGAGAGCTCCTCTACCCCGTACCCCAGCTCATAGATCTCGGAGAAGCGCTGCCCCACCTGGCGCAGGGCCTCCGTGGCACCCTCCCCCTGGGAAAGCCACCCCTTTCCCTCCTGAGCACCACTGCCCAGCAGGTGATCGAAAAGGTGATAGAGGGCATACATCGCCAGTTCCTTCGCCTGGACGAGGTCCGTCAGCCCCACATAGCAGACGCTATCCAGCTCCCCCTCCCGCCAGGGCTGCTTCCCCGGCATATACCGCGAGCTACGATGGGTAAAGACGAGGTGCCCCCTGGGGCTTTGCTGCCAAAACGCGAGCCAGCCCCGCGGCAGGGCCTGCAACTCTTGTAAGAGAAGCTCCGCTGGCTGCCAAATATGCTCAAAGCGCCGGCGCACATTACGGGGCGAGAGCTCGAGGGCGCGCGCTTCTACATGCATTTTGGCCTGCCAAAGGCGTCGCAAGATCCTCTCTTTCTCTTCCATCCCTTCTTTTTCCCTCGCGGAACGATGATTGCCCCCTACAGGAAAGCGTGCTACACTGGGGAGGCAAACACTCTCCAGGGAGAAATATACCCTATGCCACTACCTACAACCAAGCTAGGTGACCTGGAAGTAACCAGGTTTATCATCGGAGGCAACCCCTTTAGTGGGTTTTCCCACCAATCGCGCCAACGCAGCGCCGAAATGATCGCCTGGTATACCGACGAACGCATCGTCGAAACCCTTTTCCAGGCAGAGGAGCTGGGGTTAACCGCTTGCCTCAGCCGCGGCGATGAGCACATCACCCGGGTGCTCAAACGCTACTGGGATCAGGGAGGAAAGATGCGCTGGATCGCCCAGACAGATTCCCACGCCGAGACGGCCGTTGCAGGGGCCCAGTACTGCATCGATCACGGCGCCTCTGCCTGCTACCTCCATGGTGGGGTTGTCGATCACTATATCCTCCACAAGCGCTACGAGGACCTCCACGCCTTTGCGGAAACCGTCAAAGCGGCCAAGATCCCCGTAGGCATTGCCGGCCACCTGCCCATTGATTTCCTTTGGGCCGAGGAAAATCTAGACTTGGATTTCTATATGGTCTCCTATTACAATCCCACCTCCAGGGAAAACAGCCCCCACCATGACCCTGAAGCCGAAGAACAATACCTGGAGAGCGACAGAGAAGAACGCGTCAACACTATCCAAAAGCTCAAAAGGCCTGCCATCCACTATAAAATTCTCGCGGCGGGTCGTCTAGATCCGGCTCAGGCCTTTGCTTACGCCGCCCAGCACATGCGCCCCTTTGACGCCGTCTGTGTGGGCATCTATACCAAAGACGATCCCGAAATGCTCGCCAAAGATGTTCAGCTCTTTTTGAACGCCCTCCGAGCCGTGGGGCAGTACCCCTGATCCATTCCCTCAGGGAGTCGTCAGGGCTTCTAGGCGCGTCACCAAGATGCGCTTGCCACCATAGTCGTCCACGCCAAAATCCAACACGCCCCACACGCGGACAAGGGTGCCAGAATCCCGATAGCGGGCCAGCTCCTCTCGGAGGCGCGCATTGAGGGAGTCGATGCCGTACTGTCCTCTGGGCTGCTGGCCATCGAAAAAGTCGTCATAGGCGGCCCCTGCCGGTAGGCTGCGGATCAAACCCAGCCACCCTTCTACCAGTTCACTCTCAGGAGCCGGGGTCGTCGGTGGGGGTTCAGCAACGAGGCGCTTTACCACCAAGCAAGCCCCTCCATAATCCTCCACCCCCTGAGAGAGCTCTCCCCATACCTGAACGATGCGCCCGCTATCCCGCAGGCTCTCTATCTGCCTCTCCAGTTCAGCCGTCTCTCCCTTGAGGCCATATTGGCCTCCTCCCAGCACGCGGATAAAGTCATCGTACTGGGCCCCCTCAGGCAGGCTATGGATCGTCCCGCGCCACCCTTCCACCAGCTGAGGAGTGGGGGTTGGGGTGAGGATCTCCTCCACGGTGCCATCAGGGAAAATGCGGGCCTGCCAGCGAAAGTCCTCTGCTCCCTCCAACGAGACGTTATAGACCAAACGTTCCGCTGGCACCACGGGCACAGAGACCTGCAGAAGCCAACTTCCGGCCCGATAACGGAAGGTCGTCGCTCCTAAAAGCTGTTCTTGCCCCAGCTCTACCCACAATGGAGATGCCGGCAACTCCTCCCCAAGGACATTCCGCAGAAACTCCCAAGCCCGATCGCGCGCCCAAGCAGCCCTCTCTTTCAGCGGTTGCTCCGTAGCCGTTGGCGAGGGCTGAGGGGTTGGCGACCGTTTAGGAGTGGGGGTCAAGGTAGCCGTCGGGGAAGCAGGAGGCGGTGTATGGGTGAGGGTTGGCCCCAAAGTAGGCAGGGGCACCCAGGTGACAGGAGGTTCCTGCGTAGTCAAAAGCGCCTGGCAACCCGTCAAGACAAGAGTCAAACTCAGCACCGCCAGAAGGAACGATCCTCGACCAACTGTCCTCACCACACACCTCCTCGGTTCACGGCTCGGCTTTCAACATTCCCATTATATGCAGAGAACCCTCTCCCTGCAATGACCCCCTTTGACACCCCCTTTCCTTCATGATATGATTGCATAGAACGGTCGCTGCAAAGCAAACGAGGAGGCATGGGCCCATGCCGATCATCAGGGAATGGGAATGTCCAGAGTGCGGCCTCGTGGTCACAGGGGATCATCCTCCAGCTGTCTGCCCCGCGTGTGGCGAGCCAGGCGAGATGTTCGAGCTCTACGAGTACGAGGTCGACGAAGAGGACTGGGAGGACGAAGAGCTCGAAGATCTCCTTGAAGAGGACGAGTGGGAGCCAGACCTGGACGAAGACGATGATTGGCTAGAGGACCTCGAAGAAGATCAAGAGTAAGGTCCCTCCTCCTCTATCCTCATAACAATTTCCCTTTCGTCTCTATCCCCGAAAGGTTGTGCATCCCCTTCCAAGGACAGAGTGTGCATGAACGTTCTAGACGGGCTCAATCCGGCACAAATCGAAGCAGTCACGGCCCCTGAAGGGCCCATCCTCGTCTTGGCTGGCCCAGGTTCTGGGAAAACCCGTGTGTTAACGCACCGCATCGCCTATCTCATCACAGAGAAGGGTATCCCCCCTCACCACATCTTGGCGGTCACCTTTACGAACAAGGCCGCCCGCGAGATGATCTCACGACTTCAGGCTCTCATTGGCCCGCACACCTCGCGGCTGACCATCGGGACGTTTCACGCCGTCTGTGCGCGTATCCTCCGCCGCGAGGCCTCTTCCCTGGGCTTTCGCCCAGATTTTGTCATCTATGATGAGGACGACCAGCGTCGTCTGATCCAAGAGCTCATTAAAAAAATGAAGCTCGAAACCACGCGCTATCGTCCCACCCTGGTGCGCAACATCATCTCACGGGCAAAGAACGACCTCATCACAGCCCAGAGTTTTATTCCCCAGGATTACTGGCATGAAGCGGTGGCCCGCGTCTTTGCCCAATACGAAAAGCTCAAAGAAGAGAACAACGCCCTCGACTTTGACGATCTTCTCCTCAAAGTAGAGGAGCTCTTTCGCGAGCATCCCCAAGTGCGCGCCCACTACCAACAACGCTTCCAACATGTCTTGGTTGACGAGTTCCAAGATACGAATAAAGCCCAATACGAGATCGTCAAACACTTGGCAGAGAAACACCGCAACATCTTTGTCGTCGGCGATGAGGACCAGAGCATCTATAGCTGGCGAGGGGCTGATTTTCGCAATGTGCTGCGCTTCCGTCAAGACTTTCCCGAGGCCAAGACGATCCTTCTAGAGCAGAATTACCGCTCCACCCAAGTCATCCTCGACGCGGCTCGGGCTGTCATCTCGCGAAATGTGCAGCGCACTGAGAAAAGGCTCTTTACCACCCAAAAAGGAGGACCACCCATTCGCCTCTTTGAGGCTTACGACGAATATGAGGAGGCCGAATACGTCATCCGCGAGATCCAATCTCTCGTCGCCCAGGGCAAGTGCCACTTTGGCGACTGCGCCGTCATGTTCCGTACGAACGCCCAGTCTCGAGTGCTCGAGGATGCCTTTGTACGGCACGGCATCCCCTACAAGCTTGTCGGGGCAATTCGCTTCTACCAACGCCGCGAGATCAAAGATATCCTCAGCTACCTGCGAGTCATTCAGAACCCAGATGATGAGGTTAGCCTAGGCCGCATTATCAACACCCCTCCCCGCGGCATCGGGCCCAAAACCCTAGGGCAGTTAAACGCGTGGGCGGCCCGCAAAGGGCTTTCCCGGGGGCAAGCCCTTTTGCAATTGGCTCAAAACCCTCCTGCCGAAGAAAGCCCCTTCCCCTCACGCTCTCTCAAACTGCTCAGCCGCTTTGGCAAGCTGCTCGCCCACCTCAGCGCCCTGAAAAAAAGCCATACCCTCTCGGAGCTCCTCCAAGCCATCCTCGACCACACCGAATACCTGGGCTCCCTCCGCGATGGTACGGAAGAAGGGGAAGAACGCATCCGCAACGTGCAGGAGCTCTTTTCCGCTGTGGCCAAATACACAGGCCCCGCCGAGGAGGCCCTGCCTTCCTTCCTGGAGGAGATCGCCCTGCTCTCTGACGTGGACGAGCTGGATTGGCAGGCCGATGCCGTCACTCTGCTCACGCTACACTCTGCCAAAGGGCTCGAGTTCGATACCGTTTTTATCGTTGGCATGGAGGAAGGCATCTGCCCCCATAGCCGCTCGATGGGCGATCCGGACCAGATGGAAGAAGAACGCCGACTTTGCTATGTTGGTATCACCAGAGCCAAGAGACGCCTCTACCTGGTGCGCACCTTCCGCCGTACCCTTTACGGCACCTCCGACACGCGAGATCCTTCGCGCTTTCTCACCGATATCCCCGCTCATCTTGTAGCTGGGAATACAGTGCAAAAAGCTCCCCTCCTCCGCAGGGAGCTCCCCCGGAAGGAATACCGCAACCTTTTGGAGCGACGGCGAGCCACCATGCGCAGGATCATCGAGCAGAGCATCCCAGCTAACTCTTTGGAGAAGAGCAAGCCCTCTCCACAGCCAGCACCACGCTCCGTGCCCCAAGCAGCAAAGCGACCTCAGCTCACTCAACCCACTTTTCGCCCCGGCGAGACGGTGATACACCCCACCTTTG
>JAGGYI010000028.1 GCA_021162655.1 Anaerolineae bacterium | reverse complement strand
GTTGAGGCCTGGGGGCAGGCAGCGGGCTGGGTTGCGCAGGAGGGTGGCCAGCACCGCCCCCAGGTGGCGCACGCGAGGGTTTCGGCGCAGGGCCTGCCCCCAGGCCTCAACGAGAAAGGGCCGCACCCAGGGGAGACGGGCCAGCTCCTCGGCTAGGTGAGTATAGACGCCCACTCTCTCCAAGAGCTCTCTAGTGAGAGCCCTCTCCTCCTCTTCACTCTCTTTAGGAGATTCTTTTCTCTCTAGAGAGGGAGAGAGTCTGAGAGAGGGAGGGCTTTGCTGTCCCTCCTCGGGGGCTTGAGGCTTGGGCCCTGAAAGGACCCAGACCACCCCAGGGCCAGAGTGGAGGGGATCGCGGCGGACGAGCCCCCGCTGGCGCAGGGCCTGCAAGTGGCGGGCAAGGGTGCGCAGAGAGACGCTCCGCAGCCGAGCCAGCTCATGCCGAGGAAGGGGCGGGGTGCGCTGGCCGCCTGCCTGCTGGGCCAGCGAGAGGAGCAGCTGATAGGTGCAGAGGAGATGATCGGGCAGGCAGAGCCGGCGCACCTCCTCCCAGGGCAGGCAGAGGTATTCATCCATCTGGCTTCCTCCTGATGATTAGAACAAATGTTCTAACAAAAGCATAGCACACCACCCCAGAGCACGTCAAGGGGGTGCCCTTAACAGCGGTGAGGGGATACATCCCCCCGAGGGCCACCCTTGGCCCCTGAGGGGAAAGCCACGCCCCCAGCGGTGGAGAAAGGGTAGAGCGAACACAAAGGAGGCAGAAATGGGCCTACGACGGTGGCTTGCCGAGCGCCTTTTGGCCAAAGAGATCGCCCAGCGCGTGCAGGAGGCCCTCAGCGCCCAGGAGGAGCCCCCCTGGCGCCCATTGACGGGCCAGCTCCCCACGGGGCGCCCCTGGCACGAGGTGCGCAGCCAGCTGGAGCGCATCCACCAGGCCTGCCGCACGAACCCCCTGGCCGCCCGTCTAGTGGCCATGACCACCGATTTCGTCATCGGGGCAGGCGGAGAGGTGGAGGGACATCCCTTTGCCCTGCGCTTCTGGCGACACCCCTTGAACCGTCTGGAGACGCGCATCTACCGCTGGTGCGACGAGCTGACCCGCTCTGGGGAGCTCTTTTTAGTGCTCTCGCGCAACCCCGTGGATGGGATGAGCTACGTGCGCGAGGTGCCCGCCCTGCAGATCGACCGCATCGAGACGGACCCCGACGACTGCGAGCGGGAGCTGCGCTACCACCAGCTCACCGAGGACCTCGAGGGCCGCTGGTGGCCCAGCCGCGAGGACCCCGAGGCCGACCAGATCATGCTGCACTATGCCATCAACCGCCCGGTGGGCGAGCTGCGAGGCACCTCCGACCTGGCCCAGATCGTCCCTTGGCTGGAGCGCTATGACCTCTGGCTGGAGGATCGCGTGCGCATCAACCGCTACAAGGGCGCCTATCTCTGGCATGTGCGCATCGAGGGAGCCCAGCCCGGCCAGCTGGAGGCCAAGCGCGCCCAATATTCGCGGGTGCCCCGGCCTGGGTCGATCATCGTCACCGACGGCTCAGAGACCTGGACGGCCATCCAACCGCAGATCGGCGCAGACGACGTCGAGGCCGACGGCAAGGCCATCCGCCTGATGATCGCCGCAGGGGCCGGGGTGCCACTGCACTTTCTCGCCGAGGGAGAGAGCGCCACGCGGGCCACTGCCCGCGAGATGGGCACGGCCACCTACCGCCACTTTGCCCATCGCCAACACATCTTTGCCTCGTTGGTAGAAGACGTCATTCGGGTGGCGGCTCGGCGCGCCGGCCTGGGCGAGATCTCGGTGCGGGTGCGCTTTGAGGAAGTACTCGCCGAGGACTGGCGCGCCCAGCCAACTAGGCCCCCCGAAGGAGGTGCACGATGAAGAGAGAGCGAATCACCCTCACAGGCGGCACCCTGGGGCCCGCCCTGAACGTGGCCTTGATGCGCCCTGGGCAGGCCAACGGGCTGCACTTTGCCGAGGCCGTCCTCATCGAGGGGGCAGAGCGCTTTGCTGGGGCGCCCTGTTTTGTAGACCACGCCTCGGCCGGCGACCTGCTTCGCCCCGGCGGGCGCAGCGTGCGCGACCTGGTGGGCCTCATCGTTGAACCCCACTGGGATGCCGCCGCGGGCGAGCTGCGCGCCCGGCTGGAACTCTCCTCTCAGGCGGGCTGGCTGCTCCGCCTCATCGAGGAGTTTGGCCCCTACCCCCAAGTGCTGGGGCTCTCGGCGGATCTTTGGATCACCCGCGAGGGGAGGGCAGTACGGCGCATTGAGAAGGTGAACTCGGTGGACGTGGTGGTAAACCCAGCGGCCGGCGGCCGCTTTTTAGCAAAGGAGGAAGCAGAGATGCAAGAGGAAAAGAGGCTTCAGATGGCCCAGAGCCCAGAACCAGCGGGCGAGAAGGAGGCCCCGACGGAGGCCCACTCGGCGCCCCAGAGGGAAACAAAGGGCACGCCCGCACTGGCAGGGGTGCCCAACGAGCTGGCCGAGCTCAAGGGGCAACTCCTCGAGCTACAGCTGGCCCAGGCAGCCCTCCCTGAACCCCTCAAGGAGGCGGCCCGTGCCTTTGCCGCCCGCTGCGAGAGCACGGCCGAGCTGAGCGGCTACCTGAAAAAGCTGACCGAGGCCTGGGCCGAGGCGAACGCCCAGCGCACCATCCGCGGGCTGGGGCAGCGGATCAGCGTGCGCAGCGGGCTTGAGCGGCTCACCCTGGCCTTTGAGCGGCTGATGGGCTTGCCCGAGACCTCCGCCCACCGCGACGTGCCCCGCCTCTCGGGCATCCGCGAGCTCTACCACCTGCTCACCGGCGATTACGAGATGCACGGCGTCTTTTACCCCGAGCGGGTGCACCTAGCCAACGTGACGACCAGCACCATGGCGAACGTGGTGGCCAACGTGCTGAACAAGGTGCTCCTGCGGGCCTATGAGGCCCGTCCCCAATGGTGGCGGCCCATCGTCCACGAGGAGGATTTCTCCTCCATGCGCGAGATCCGCTGGATCACCCTCGGGGGCTTTGGCGACCTGGACACGGTGGCCGAGGGAGACGCCTACACCGAAAAGACCTGGGACGACTATGCCGAGACGGCCAGCTTTGTGAAAAAGGGCAACTATGTGGGAATCACCCTCGAGATGATCGACCGCGACGACGTCGCCGCCCTGCGGGCCATCCCCCGTAAGCTGGGCCTGGCGGCGAACCGCACCCTCTCGGCGGCCATCGCCGGCATCTTTACCCAGAACGGCGGGGTGGGGCCCACCCTGGCCGACGGCAAGGCCCTCTTTCACGCCGACCACGGCAACCTAGGCGCAAGCGCCCTCGATGCCGATTCCTGGGATGCGGCCATCCAGGCGATGTTCAAACAGGCCGAGTTCCACTCGGGCAAGCGGCTGGGCATCCGCCCGCGCTACTGCCTGGTGCCCATCGAGCTGGAAAAGACCGCCCTGACCATCTTTACCTCCGACCGCGAGCCTGGCACGAACAACAACGACGCCAACGTGCGGCGCAATTCCTCCAGCGTGATCACCGTGCCCGAATGGACCGACGCCAACGACTGGGCCGCCGTGGCCGACCCCAACGACCTGGAGGGCATCTGCATCGGCTACCGCTTTGGGCGGGCGCCCGAGATCTTTGTGGCGGATGCCAACACCTCCGGGGCCATGTTCACCAACGACGAGCTGCGCATCAAGGTGCGCTTTGTCTACGCGGTGGGCGTGGGAGACTATCGCGCCCTCTACAAGGCCAACGTGGCCTAAGGAATCCCCCGGGAGGGGCGCCAAGAGGCCCCCTCCCCAAAAGAAGAAAGGAGGTAGAGCAAGATGTCTTTGTGGGAGAATCCCCGCGTCCGTGAGGGCCTGCGTCAGGTGCTCATCGCCCTGCTGCTCGCCCTGTTGAGCATCCTCGGCTACGACCAAGCCCGTGCCCGCCGACGGCGTGCCCAGGCCAAACCCTCGAGCACGCCGGCAGCCCAGCCCAAGGGCCCCGACCCTCGCACCCCAGGCGAGCACGCCCCAGAGCAAAAGGAGGCCTGCCCATGCCCATACGCAGCGATGCGCTGACCATCCAGCGGGGCGGAACCCTGCGCCTGGAGGAGGGCGCCCACTGCGACCTCTCCCAGGCCAGCGGAGGGTTGCTCTTACCCCGCACGCCCCGCGAGCAGTTGCCCGATCCCGCCCACGTCCCTGGGATGCTCGCCTACGACCCCCAGCGGCGGAGGCTCCTCTACTCTGATGGGGAGCGCTGGCGCACCCTACGGACGAGCTCTCCCAGCGGGAGTTAGAGACCCTTGGGGGCGCCTGCGGGCGCCCCCAATACCCAGGAGGAACGATGAGCGACCTGAACGAACTGCTTGCGCGGGTGCGTCGCGAGCTCAAAGACCCCGAAGGAGCCATCTGGACGGACGAGGAGCTCACCCAGCACATCCGCCGCGCCTTGGGCGCCTACACCAGGGTAGACCCCCTGCGCACGGTGGGCGAGCTCAGCACCAGCGCCAACGTGCGCGAATATTCGCTGGCGGATCTAGCGGGGCTGATGGAGGTGCTGGACGTCTGGTATCCCTATGACCCCGACTCCCCCACCTATCCGCCAC
>JAGGYI010000142.1 GCA_021162655.1 Anaerolineae bacterium | reverse complement strand
GTTCTGGAAGGACGCCCACCTCGTTACCCAGTCAATGTAACAGCCCTCCCCCCTGAAGAGTTGCTCTTTCTGGAACCCTACCTCGATTTGGGGAAACGCATGGGGAGCCTTGGCGCCCAACTCCTCAGAGATAACCTCGCCGAAGTAGAGATCACCTACGCAGGGCAGGTCGCTGAACACAACACCCGCCTGCTCACTGCAGCAATACTCGAAGGGATCTTTGCAGAAGCAGGAGAGCACGCCAACCTGGTGAACGCACATCTCCTCGCTCAGGAGCGGGGTATCCTCATCCGAGAAACGCGCACCACAGAGCTCAAAGAATTCTCCAGCTTGCTCACTCTGCACACAAGGACTGCAGCCGGCGAACTTGAACTCAGTGGAACCATCCTCCGAGGACGCCCTCACATCGTCAACCTCAAAGGGCACTGGCTGGATTTCCCTGCCGAAGGGATCCTCCTAATAAGTGAACATATTGAACAACCCGGGGTTATTGGCAGGATGGGAACCCTCTTAGGAGATGCCGGCATCAACATCTCTTTCGTCCAAGTAGGCAGGGAAAGGCGCGGTGGCCCCGGTGTGATGGTTGTCGGCCTGGATGACGTCCTCTCTGAGCAGGTGCTCGAACAGGTTCGCCAAATGCCCAGCGTCCTCTCTGCCCAGGTCGTTGTCCTCTAGTAAACGCCAGGAGGATCGGAGGGGAGAGGGGGCCACCCTTGCAAGGCAGCCCAGGCCTCCCGAGCTTCAGCTACCACAAAGAGCGAGCCGGTGACAAGCACGAGGTCTCGTCCTCCCGCCATCGCCAAAGCTTTTTCCAAAGCCTGGCGCACACCAGGCACCCCTTGACTTTGCCTACCCGCCTTCTGGGCAATCTCCTCTAGCTCAGCAATGGGAGTCGCCTTGGGGTGATCTGCTTGGGTGAGGAAAACTCGATCAACATAAGGCAAAAGCACGTTCAGCAGATCCTGCGGAGCGTGTGTAGAGCTTGCTCCAAAGACGAGCAAGAGTCTCTCATAAGTAAAGAGCTTCTGCAAGGCCTGGAACATACGCTCGATAGAGTAGGGATTGTGGGCACCATCCACAACCACCCATGGCTCCCGCCCCAGTATCTCCAGCCTTCCTGGCCAATGGGTGCCTGCCAGGCCGCGCCTCACGGCATCCCGTTCGATAGGAACTCCTTTCCGCCGGAGCACCTCAATGGCCGCCACTGCGGCAGCAGCGTTTTCAAGCTGAAAATCACCCAAAAGCGGAAGGAAGAGCTGAGGATACTCTGGATGCTCCCTGTGTCCCTTCTGAAAAAGGGAGAAACGCTGGCCACGCCAATCCTGCTCCAAAAGACGCCAATCCCACTCTTCCTCCACTGCCAATAGTGGCGCTTGGCGCTCCTGACTCACTCGGCGGATCACTGCCATAGCTTCGGGACGCTGTGGAGCAACAATCACCGGAGTATGGGGTTTGATGATTCCCGCTTTCTCCCACGCAATAGCCTCGAGCGTATCCCCCAACACCTTGGTATGATCCAAACTGATCGATGTGATGACAGCCACCTCGGGCCGAAGCACATTCGTCGCATCCAGGCGCCCGCCCAGGCCCACTTCGAACACTCCAAAATCCACCTTGCGCTCGGCATAGTAATACATCGCCAGGGCCGTGATGATCTCAAAGACGGTGACCTGCGGACGCTCCTCCAGCACGGGGAGCATCTTGGCCATCATGCGAGAGACGTCTTCCTCAGGGATGAGCTCCCCCCCTATGCGAATGCGCTCACGAAAAGTATGCAGATGAGGGGAGGAGTACATCCCTGTAAAGAATCCCGCTGCCCGCAGGATGGAATCGATCATCGCGGTAGTCGAGCCCTTGCCCTTGGTCCCCGCGATGTGCACAGAGCGAAAAGCATGCTGGGGATGCCCAAACTGAGCAAGAAACTCCTCCACTCGGGCCAGGCGCCAAGTCCTTTCAGCATAAGGGGGGCGGTCGCCGCGCTCATAATCGGCCCGTTCAAAGATCTTGCGTAAAGCCTCTTTATAGCTAAGCATCTCTCTCCAGAACTTGCAGGATAGATGCCCTCTAACTAGCGGCCCAGCCGGCCATCCGGCTGGCATCTCCCTGCCAGAGGCGATCCTTGGCCCAAGGGAAAGGCCTGGGCTTGCCTTCCACTTCTAAAACTATCACTGTATCTCGCGGATCTGGCGGAAGTGGCGGCAGCCCCTTCAGATAGATATGCTCCCCCTCCTGGCGAAAGTCAATAGGCCAACCATCCGCTAGGAAGTAGGCCCGCAACACCCGGTTCTCCAGCCCAGAGAGGTGCAAGGCCGTCCCTGGCCAATAGAGCACATGAAGATAGACCTCCGCCTCCCCCACCGCCATGCGTCCAATGGAGATACATTCACAAACGCCTGGGTCCACCTCGTAAAGGGCTTTGGCATTCGTCTCTACCCAGTCGCCCACCTCTTGGAGGAGCTCAATAAAAGGCAAAGGCCATGAGCCGTCGGGCTTGGGGCCAACATTCAGCAACAGGTTCCCTCCACCCTCTGCTACTTGGGCCAACATATGGATCACCTGTTCTGCCGTCTTCCAAATCCGTTCGCCCCGATGATACCCCCAATGACGCTCCACAGAAGTGATGCAGGCCTCCCAGGGACGATCCCCTGGGCGGATGTGCTGCTCAGGGGTACCAAAATCTCCCGGCAAGCCCAGGCGATCGTTAATCAAGATGTTTGGCTGGAGGCGGCGGATCATTGCTACCAGCTCCTCTGCCCGCCAAACCTCTGGGGAATGAGGCCAAGCGCCATCGAACCAAAGCACATCCAAAGGACCATAATTGCTACAAAGCTCTCTTACCTGGGTATGGGTATAGTCGAGGAACTTGGCAAACCCCTGAGGATCCCGCTCCGGCCCGTTAAAGTAGGCCGGCCATTGCCAATCAGCCAGAGAATAATAAAGGCCTACGCGTAGCCCCTCTGCGCGAAAGGCCTCCACATACTCACGCACAAGGTCCCGCTTGGGCCCCACGCGCGCGCTACCAAAGTCCGAGACGGCGCTATCAAACAAGCAAAAGCCATCATGGTGTTTGGCTGTGAAAACAGCATAGCGCATCCCCGCCGCCCGTGCCATCCGCGCCCACTCTCGGGGATCATACCGCACGGGATTGAATTCGGCGGCCCTGCGGCGATACTGTGAGGGAGTGAGGTGCTCTCGAAAGAGCACTTGCTCCCCCCGTTCATAAAGAGAGTACATCCCCCAATGAATAAAGAGTCCAAAACGTGCTTTGGTAAACCAACGTTGTTCTGGCTTGAGCATCTCCCACCCTTTCTGCAATGTTCCTCAGCGATACCAATGCTGGCTCAGATATTCAAAGTAAAAAAGGGCATTCTCCACTGGCACATTGCTGGGGATATGGTTCCCCACGGCAAACATGAATCCCGGGCATCCCTTTGCCAAGGCCAGGGTCGCATCGATCTCGGCCTGAATCTGCTCCCTCGTGCCAAAGGTGAGCGTACGCGCATCCACCTTGCTACCAATGAGGCAATGGCTCTGCCCATATTTTTGCACCACCAGCTCCAAAGGCACCATCGGTTCAAAACAGAGGGCATCGGCACCCGCCTCGACAACATCATCCAGGAACATGCTCCAATCCCCATCGGAAGTATAGGCCACAATCTTGCCGGCCTTTTTTAAAACAGACCAGAGCTCCTTATAACGGGGAAATATCTCGGCACGGTAAAAATCTGGATGCATAAAAGGCCCCTGGCTCCAAACCATGTCGTCGTGACACATAAAAACCTCGATCGAGGTCTGCGCCCAGGCGCGAAAGTGGTGCAAACTTTGCTGAAAGATGGAATCTAACACTTTGGCAAAGCGCCTTTGGTCGGAAGCAGCCAAGAGAAGCATATCCCAACCAAAGATGGCGATAGCCCCAGAGATCAGCGTGTTATAGTATCCTCCAGAGACGACCTGCTCTGGAAAGGCCTGCTGCTTCTCTTGATACCACTGTTCATAATAGGCAACCAACGTCTCGAAATCGGTGAGCCCATACTCTGCTACGGCATCAAAAGCCCAGGCCTCCTCAACCGTCTTAAAGGGGCAGGGCTTGGGCTGGCGCAGGTCCACCCCTCCCTCTAAAAACTCTGAATGCCCCATATCCGTTACCCTGCCCCGCTTTTTCCAGGGCTCAGGCCCATCGTTGACCGACCAAATATAGTCACACTCCCAGAGCCGATAGAACTCGCGTTCCTGGTTGGGATCATCATCGGGCAGGCCTGTCACCACCCGCTTGAGCGCCGCATTACTGCAATACTCTGTATGTGCCAAGCGAGGAGTGGATCGCAACCTGAAAGCGTCTATCCCTATCTGGTAGCTCATAGGCTACCCCCTCACACCCGATGGGAATTGATGTAATCCCAATTCAGATCCAAACCCAACCCTGGTCCCTGAGGCACGTGCACATATCCCTCTGGATCGAGAACGTCGGGGCGGGTGTTCAGCCAAGGCTGGGGAGCTTCATAGTCATAAAACGGGTGGAGCAAACCCCGCTCATAGTATTCCCCTGGGATGCCCATCGCTCCCAAGGCATGGAGGTTTCCATGGCCTCCTCCATGCACCTCAAGGGCCACCCCATGGGCCTCGCACAAGTGCATGCACTTGATAAAAGCGGTCAAACCTCCTCGCGCCACGCTGTAGCGACTGATATCACTTGCATGGTTTACGATCCATTCAGCGCGCGTGTAAAAAAGCCCCCCAGCCGTCTCTGGCCCCACAACGGGGATATCGAGCTGCTCTGTAAGCCAGATGTATGAGGACATGCTGCGCTCGTCCATCGGCTCTTCAAACCAATGGAAATCCAATTCCTCAAGGGCCCGCCCAATATAGAGAGCTTCGGTGCGGCTATAAAAGTGATGGCTATCCAACATAAGATGAACATCCGGTCCCACACGCTTGCGCACAGCCTCACAGGCAGCCACAGCGCGCTTAGGCGAGGCATCATAAGGAGGCATCCAGGTATGCAGCTTGAAAGCCTTGTACCCCTGGGCGAGACAAGCCTCAGCAAAGTCGGCATAGTGTTCCGGAGTATCGAGCCCTCCGGGGATATCATCCCCGCACATCGTGCTAGCATAGGCTAGCACCTTGTCGCGATAGCCTCCCAAAAGCTTGTAAACAGGCAGCCCTGTAAACCGACCCGCCAGGTCCCAAAGGGCGAGATCGATGGCCGCAAGGTAATAATCATGCAACTGAGGGCCATACAGCCTCTGGAAGCGCCGCAATTGTTGCCAGATCTTTTCCCTGTTCAAAGGGTCCTCACCAACTAGCACCAATCGGGCCGCTTCCAACATGGCCGGCGAGCCACCGAACGAGTATCCCTCCACTCCCTCATCGGTGGTGATGCGCGTCAAGGTCTGCACTGCCTCATGCTCTGGCCCCGGGTGCGCATGACCCTCCTTGTCGCGCACGAGCCGCGAGGTATATTTAAAAGCAATGACCTCGATATCTTGAATCTTCATTTTTTCCCTTCCTTTTCCCGTTCCTAATTATACAGAGATGGGGTAACGCCCCCATTCTTCAACTACCTGGCTAACCCAGGCAATCCGCTCAATAAGCGAATCGGGCATAACGTTATCGGCCACCCCTAGAATAAAGGCATCGCCAGGGGCAATAACCCGGAACATCTGGCGAACATAGGCCCGAAACTCTTCCTCTGGCACACTTGGGGAAAGAAGCAATGAAGGTATACCTCCCCAGATGATTACCCGATCTCCCCAAACCTCCCGGGCCTGCTCCAACGTCACCGGGACCATCGGAGCCGTCACAAAGCACTCTACCATATCCCACCCTGCCTGCTCGATGAGATCAAGAATCAAAGAGGTGTCGTTATCCGCATGCATGGCAACAGCTTTGCCCCTCTCGTGCAAAAAAGGCATCAGCTCTTCATAATAAGGCAATACATATCGGCGGAACAATGGGGGAGGGGTGAACTGGGAGGAAAGATGCAGTCCATGAAGGAACAGACGCGCCGGCGAATCCCCCAAAACAGGCCAGAGCCGTTCTTTCTGTATCTCGGTCATCAGCCCCAAGAGACGCTCCACCTCGCGAGGATAATCCTGCAAATGAAAGAAGCCATATTCATAGCCTGCTAGGTTCTCAAGGAACTCGTGAAAGGGCACATCCCCAACCTGAACCATCGGCAGTCCATCCCCGCCGATCTCTTTATCATAGGCTTCATAGGCCTCATAGTTGGGCACCCAATAGGTATTCTCGACGATCCATTCCCACACCCTATAATCTCGAGGCTCCTTGAGAGGATATTCGATGATGCGTCCCGGCAGCCCCTGACGGTCCAACTCTTCAGAGAAACGGGTCACCGTCCGCACAGAACCCACCGGCGTATGGTACTCAGTGGTGAGAAGATTCCCCTCACGTCGGCTGGTGATCTCTACTCCACGACGCTCCAGCTCAAAGATCTTGCCATCACGCGCAGGAGTACCCACTCCCAAGGCCCGCTCCAGCTCTCGCAGAGAGAGGCCCGCCCATTGTGGAGGCACCGTCCCCGTTAGGACCCTCGCCCGATACCAAAGCAAAAGCCGAGGGATCCAAGGAATGCGATCGGGCGGCCGATGCTCCAAGATAGCCAGTAGACGCTCCCGGTCGTTCACTTCCCCTTCCCCCTTTTACACTAGCCCTTTAACTGGGCGAGCAGCTCCCGGCAGGCTTGGGCAAAAATACCCACATCGGGCGTCACCGCAATGTATTGCACCCCCACGTTCATCCAGCGATGAGCCGCCTCCGGGCTCCCAGCAAAGGTTCCCACCGCCTTCCCAGCGGCCCGAATCTTGACCACGGCTTCCTCCATCCCCTTGACCACTCGGGGATCGTTCACCTGCCCGGGGATGCCAAAGGACTGAGAAAGATCATACGGCCCCAAGAAAATCACATCGATGTGCGGCACCTGGACGATCTCATCCAGATTCTCTAACCCGCGTACTCCTTCAACATGGATGATGACCATCTGTTCCTCATTGAGGCGATCCGTAAAGCCCTCCAACCCGTAGACGGTATAATCCCCGGCCCGGGTATAGGGAGAGATCCCCCGCATCCCAATGGGCTGATATTTGGCCGCTCGTACTACCGCCTCTGCCTCCTTGCGTGTCTCGATCTGAGGCACCTGCACCCCCGCTGCTCCAATATCCAGCGCACGCTGAATCTGAGGCGCGTCATTCTTGCGCACGCGCACAATGGGATCCAACCCAACCCCCTGAGCAGCTCGGCAGAGGTCTTCGGCTGTCTCCACCGAAAGGGGCCCATGTTCCATGTCGATGATCGCAAAATCAAAGCCCGCCAAGCCGACGATCTCAATAAAAGCCCCATAGCTACAGTTCATAAACGGGCCAAAGACCGTCTCTCCCCGGGATAGCTTTTCCTTGAGCGCGTTCCTCGGCATCTCACCCTCCTTCCCTACAAGGTTTACTGAGCAGTCTATGCCCTCCCCAAAGGGGCGTCAAGTGAGAGGATGCTGTGGTATAATAGGGGCAGCTTACGGAGGGAAAAAAGCATGCGTGTCCTCGATTCGTCGGGCAAGTTCATTTCTCCTCAGGCCTGGGATGCTTTTGTCTGCCAAGACCCTCGAGGCCACCTCTTGCAAACCTGGGCTTGGGGGGAGCTCAAAAAAGGGTTTGACTGGTTCCCTCTCCGGCTACTCGTCACCGCCGACGGCGCCCCCATAGCGGGGGCCCAAATACTCTACCGCCAGCTAGGCCCACTGCGCATTGCATACATTCCCAAAGGTCCTATTCTAGCACAGGAGGATCCTCAGGCGATCTCCCTCCTCTGGGAAGCCATTCACCAGCGCTCCCGACGGCTACGCGCCATTCTCCTCAAGGTGGAACCAGAATGGTATGCAGAAGAGACTTGGAAACAACAGGAACTCTCTCGCCTCGGCTTCAAGCCCAGCTTCCAATGCATCCAGCCACGGCGCACCATCATCGTGGATCTCTCGCCCCAAGAGGAGGAAATTCTCGCCCGCATGAAGCCCAAGTGGCGCTACAATATCCGCCTCTCCTTTCGCAAAGGGATCCAAGTGCGCCGAGGCGGTCTCAAAGACCTTCCCATTTTCTACCGCTTGATGCGCATTACGGGGGAAAGGGATGGCTTTGGCATCCACAGCGAGGCATATTACCGGCGAGCATTGGAGCTCTTTGGCCCAGATGATCGGGTGGCTCTCTTCCTGGCCTACTACCAAGAAGAACCCCTGGCTGGGTTGATGGCCTTTGCCTTCAATGGCTCCGCCTGGTATATGTACGGCGCCTCTTCCAACAAGCACCGTTCTCGCATGCCCAACCATCAACTTCAGTGGCAGGCTATGCTCTGGGCCAAGGGGAAGGGCTGCCAAAAGTACGACCTATGGGGGATCACCGATGAGAGCTCACCTGGCAGCGCCGCCCTCGCCGGAGTGGAACGCTTCAAAGCGGGTTTCGGAGGGAAAACTGTACGCTACATAGGGGCCTACGACTATATCTACTCAAAACCCCTTTACTGGCTCTTGCAAAAAGCCTGGGCTTGGCGCCAAAGAAGCTAAGTTCGATACACTCCCAACTCGGCATACAGCGCTTCGATATCATCAGCTACGATGCTCCAATCGTAGCCCCTCGCTACCTCCACGGCACGGTGGCCCAAACGCCGGCGCAAACAGTCGTTCGTCAAAACGAGGTAGAGCTTCTCTGCTAGAGCTTTGGGATCCTTCTCAGGAACAAGGAACCCTGTTTCGCCATCGCGTACGGTAAAAGTCAACCCGCCTACGCGAGAGGCAATCACTGGAGTGCCACAGGCCATCGCCTCCAACGCTACCATGCCAAAGGATTCATAGAGAGAAGGCATCACACAGATCTCAGCGGCCGAATAGTAATAGGGCAGCACTTCCTGCGAGCGCGAGCCCACAAAAACAACTAGGTCCTCCAAACCTAGGCGATGGCGAATATCTTGGAGGCACTCCAAATCATTCATCAAGGCCTCCAAGTGGCTCTCTTTATCTCCCCCAATCACTGCCAGGCAAAGGTCCTGGGCGCGGCAGGGCTTCATTCGCCGAGTCAGCTCGCACATCGCCTCCAAAAGGACGTTCAACCCCTTCACTGGGTCCAGCCTCCCCACAAAGAGGAGCAAGCGCTGTCCATCAGGGAGGCCCAGTTCGCGCCGCGCCACCTGCGGGTCAATGGGGCGGAAAAGCTCCAAATCCACCCCACAGGGAATAACCACGATCTTGGCCTCATCCACCTGATAGAGATCAAGCATCTGCTGGCGATCCAGCGGGGTTGCCGCCACAATACGATCAGCAAAATCCATGATCTCTTGCTCGACCTCTGCCCGGTTGGAGGCCTCTCGATCGGAGGGCTTGTCGGCCACCAAGTCTTTCATGCGGCCCAACGTGTGGAACATGTGCACCACAGGAACCTGCCACTCTCGCTGTAGCTCGCGAGCCACCCAACCAGAAAGCCAATAGTGGCTATGCAGCAGATCATAGGAAACGCCCTCACTGGCGGCAAAATCGCGCACACCTTGAACAAACTCGGGGAGAAATGGAAAAAGCTTGCGCCGATCGATATGCTCCGCTGGCCCCGCAGGGATATGGATCACTCGGCACCCTGGAATACGCAGCTCGATGCGAGGCTGCGAGGGATCCTGCAAACGGGTGAAGCAATCCACCTGCCAACCTCGCTTACACAGCTGCCTCGAGAGCTCGCGCACATACACATTCATCCCCCCCGTCTCTTTGCCACCCAAGGCAGCCAGCGGGGAGGTATGCACGCTCAACATGGCAATGCGCCCAGCCACAATACCTCCTCGAGAGAAGAAGAGGTGGGCCCTCTAGGGCCCACCTCCTCAAAGCCACTATGAGAAAAGGAGCAACTATTAGAAGCCTTTCTTGGCCATATAAATAATGAGGTCAGCGATACGGTTCGAGTAGCCCCACTCGTTGTCGTACCAGCTAATCACCTTTACCATATTGCCCAGCACGGTGCAGGAAAGCGCATCGATGATGCTCGAGCGAGTATCGCCCTTAAAGTCCATGGATACCAAGGGCTCCTCACAGACACCCAGAATGCCCTTCATCGGACCCTCTGCCGCCTCCTTGAAAGCAGCGATCAGTTCCTCTTTGGTGCAGGGCTTGGCCAGTTCAGCGACAAAGTCCACGATCGAAACCGTCGGGGTGGGCACACGCATGGCCATCCCATCAAACTTGCCCTTGAGGTCGGGAATCACCAATGCCAGAGCCTTGGCCGCACCAGTTGTCGTAGGGATGATGTTCAACGCAGCCGCCCGCGAGCGCCGCGGATCCTTGTGCGGCAGGTCAACCAAGCGCTGGTCCGCCGTGTACGAGTGCACCGTGGTCATCAAGCCCTTGACGATACCCCACTTATCATGCACTACCTTGGCCGCCGGAGCCAGGCAGTTGGTCGTGCAAGAGGCGTTGGAGATGATATGATGCTTGGCAGGATCGTACTGATCCTCGTTCACTCCTAGCACGATGGTGATATCCTCTCCCTTGGCCGGCGCGCTGATGATCACCTTCTTGGCCCCTGCCTTGAGGTGCAGAGCCGCCTTCTCTGCCTCGCGAAAGACGCCGGTGGACTCGACCACTACCTCAACACCCAGGTCTCCCCAGGGGATCTCGGAAGGATCGCGCTTGGCAAAGAACTTGATCTCCTTGCCATTGACCACCAGAACATCGCCCTTGGCCTCTACCGTACCTTCGAACTCACCATAAACCGAGTCATGACGCAAAAGGAGGGAAAAGCTCTCCGGTGGGAAAAGATCATTGATAGCAACTACCTCAATCTCGTCCGCATAGTTCGCGACCATCGCTTTGAACGCCTGACGACCAATTCGCCCAAACCCATTGATACCTACTTTGACCGCCATTCTTGAACTCCTTTCTTCAAGCATGATTTGACAAGGACTCGTTCCGGCTCACCTGCCCTCTGCCCGAACGGCTACCTATAGGCATCTCTGCGATCCCAACCCTAAGAGGCAAGGGCATTTGGACAATAAAAACCACCCCGAACACCAAAAGACACCAGCACCTGGGGCAGTTACAAACATCATTCTGGTGAAAGGAACTGCCAGAAAAGCCAAGCCATCCGCAGCCTCCGCTCCTCTGTGTGCCTTTCGGCACAATCATGGCTAGTATAGCGAATGTCTAGGCAAAAGTCAAAGCCTTTAGCCTCTCAAGCAACCCTGCCTAGGCAAAGATCATCGCCTCGACGAACTCATCCTGAAAATCTGGCCGGATAGAAAGCTCTAGGTACTCTGCTCTCTCGACGATCTGAAAAGCTTCCTCCCGGGCCTTTTGGGAAAGAAGGGCCATTTTGGCCCCCGAGCCTGCCGCGTTCCCCACAGGGATGATCTCGGCATGGGGGAAGCGAGGTATCAAGCCGATGGCTAGGGCGCTTTCAGGTTTGATATAGTTCCCAAAAGCCCCGGCCAAGTAAACGTGCTTTACATCTTCAGGGCCTATCCCCAGCTCTTTCATGAGGATCTCAATCCCTGCACGGATAGCCCCTTTGGCCAACTGGAGCTCGCGCACATCTCGCTGCGTCACTTTGATTGGCCGATTACTGGAGCCCTCTTCCAACCCCACGAGGACGAACTCTCGCTGGCGCTCCCCCTGCACAATGCGCCGAGCAAGCTGCTTATATCCATCAGATTCGAGCGCCTCAGGCGTGCGCATCATCCCAGTCTCATCGATGATGCCCACACGGAGCATCTCGGCCACTACATCCACCAAGCCAGAGCCACAGATCCCCCTGGGAGCCCCCTCACCTATGGTGTGCCAGCGCACATCATGATCGATATACACTTCGTCGATCGCTCCGTCGGCCGCCCGCATCCCACAGCTGAGATGCGCGCCCTCAAAGGCGGGGCCAGCAGCCGTCGAGCAGGTAATCAATCGCTCCCGAGAGCCCAAGGCCATCTCTCCATTCGTCCCAATATCGATGGCCAAAGCAATCTCATCATGCTTGTGTAGCCCCGTTGCGAGGATCACCCCTACTGTATCGGCCCCCACCCAACCTGCAATGTTGGGCAACACCCAAATGCGGGCGTCAGGATAGACCTCCACTCCAAGCTCGGCGGCCCGCACGCTATAGGGCTGCACAACAGCCGGCACATAAGGAGACTGGGCCAGCGCAGAAGGGCTGATCCCCAAAAAGAGGTGGTACATCGTCGTATTGCCCACCACCGTCAAGGCAAAGATCTCCTCCTTGGAAACAGCCGCCTCCTTGGTGACTTCGTCGATGATCTTGTTCAGCGCTCCGATGACCGCCTGCTGGAGCTCGCCAAGCCCTCCCTCTTTGGCAGAATGACCTATCCGCGAGACCACATCATCGCCATAGCGCGTCTGCGGGTTTAACATCGAGGAGACGGCCAACTGCTCTCCTGTTTCCAGATCGACGAGGTAGCCCACCACCGTCGTCGTACCAATATCAAAGGCCACCCCCAGGAGATGCTCTGGCCCCACACCTGGGCCAATGTAGATGATCTGATCGTCTACCAGCACGAGCCCCACATAGCCTTCCTGCTCACGCAATGCCAAGGGGAGCTGTTGTAAAGCACGTAGTGAGATCGAGGGTCTCTCTGGAACGTCAAGTGCCCGCAAGAGATTTTCCCAGTCCGAGATCTGGTCTTCCAAGGTAGCTGGCGGCACCTGCAAGACATGCCGACGAGCCCAGGGATCAACCTCTATGGGATTCTGGATGCCCTCCACGAGGATGCTCACCCGCGAAATGCGCGACTCTTCGGGCACTACCACCTCAACGTCCGACTCGACAATCGCCTGACAAGCCAAACGATAGCCTGCAGCCAACTCCTCCTCTGTGAGGGCACGGATCTCGAGGGACGTGGGGGCCGAGACGCCTCCCGAGACGATCACGCGACACTTGCCACAGACACCCAAACCACCACAGATACTCTCGATCTCTACCCCTGCAACGATCGCCGCCTCAAGCAGCGTCTTGCCTGCCTCCACCTCTGTCGTCACACCAAAGGGTTCAAACCTTACCTTCATCCTTTGTTCAATCCTCTACTTTCTCAACATGCTCTGCCTTGCGGTAAACTACAAAATGTGATAACCCCAGAATCTGTAAAGGGGTGTGCTCCAAAGCATAGCTCACTTTGCGCAGAACCCAAGCCAAAGCAGGGTGCCGAAGCGCAATGTTATCGTAACCAGCGAACACATAGCGGTGTACGATAACTTTCCCTGGCAGTCCGTCCCAGAGGCGGCGCAACCCTCGCCAAGTATAGGCCCGCACGTGTGGGCAAAGGCGATCGCGCCACCTATCTGGCAAATAATTCACCAGAGGGATATTCCCAAAATGGTACTGCCCCTTCCAAAAGAAGCCATGGGTTTCAAAAGGGTAAAAGCGATTCGGCACAAAGAGCACGAGGTGCCCTCCCGGTTTGAGCACTCGATAGGCCTCTCGCATCGCCGCTCTATCATCACGAACGTGCTCTAGCACCTCATGAGAGAAAACGATGTCAAAGAAACCCTCCGGATAGGGTAATGCCTCCGCCGAGGCCTGAACAACATGGGGCAGTTCTCTGCGGGCTTGAGATACTCTCTCCCAATCGATGTCAACCCCATATACCAAAGCCCCTGCCCTGCGAAAGCGCTGCAGGTAGAGGCCCAGACCACACCCTACATCAAGTATACGGGCACCATCAAGAGAGAGATAGCTATCTACTAAGCGAAAGCGACGCTCCTGTCCCTCCCGCCATATATAGCTAGGATGCCCCAGCTCGATCGCTTTCTCATCAGCAGATATACCCATAGTTTGTATGTTATACTCTTGAGAGGACAAAACTGCAAACGCCGCCTCAAGTACCCCGCCCAAGGCTTTGACCCTCCCATCCGATTCCAGTATACTACCCCCAACGACCCAGGGAGCACGGAGAAATGCGCGTCCTTATCACCGGTGGTGCAGGGTTCATTGGCTCGCACCTTTGTGACCTCTTTATCGAGCGAGGCCACGAGGTGATTGCCATGGACAACCTCATCACGGGCAAATTGGAGAACATTGCCCATTTACAAGGGCACCCTGCCTTTCATTTTGTGCGGCACGATGTCACCAATCCCATCTACATCGAGGGGCCACTGGACGCCGTGCTCCACCTCGCTTCCCTGCCTAGTCCTGTGGATTATTTAGAGATGCCCATCAAAACCCTCAAGGTGGGGGCGTTGGGTACATATCATGCCCTGGGTCTAGCCAAGGCGAAGAAGGCTCGCTTTCTCCTCGCTTCCACTTCCGAAGTCTATGGGGACCCTCTCGTCCACCCCCAACCCGAGACATATTGGGGAAACGTGAACCCCATAGGGCCCCGTGGGGTCTATGATGAATCCAAACGCTTCGCCGAGGCCCTGACGATGGCTTATCACCGCACCCACGGGCTGGCCACCCGCATTGCGCGCATCTTTAACACCTACGGCCCTCGTATGCGCTTGGACGATGGCCGGGTGGTGCCCAACTTTGTCTGCCAAGCCCTCAGGGGAGAGCCCCTCACCGTCTATGATGATGGCTCGCGCACACGCAGCTTTTGCTATGTGAGCGACCTCATCGAAGGGCTGTACCGGCTTTTGTTCTCTGATGAAGTATACCCCGTCAACCTGGGCAACCCGCACGAGATGACCATTCTAGAATTTGCCCAGCTTGTCATCCGCATCACGCAAAGTAACTCGGGAATCACCTTTGTCACGCCCAAGGATGAGCGGACCAAAGACGATCCCCAAACGCGCCAACCCGATATCACCAAAGCTCGCACCATCCTGGGCTGGGAGCCTCAAGTCAGCCTGGAAGAGGGTCTACGAAGGACTATCGCCTGGTTCCGCGAGCAGCTTTATCCAAAGAAGTGATGATGATGAATCTGTCTGCCCGTTCTCTGGGAGCCATAAGGGGCCCTCTCAAACACCTCTGTCTACTCTTTTTTCTCATCCTGCTAGGCGTTCTAAACGCAAGGTTACCCCTTGTATGGGAGGGAGCCCTTCTCCTGGGGGGTGTGGGGCTTGTCTTGCTTCTGCGGTGGCCCATCCTGGGGCTGTACGCCCTAGCCTTCAGCATACCCTTTGGCTCCCTACGAGAGATCCACCTGGCGGGGATGGCCTTCGGCGCCAGCGAGCTCATCCTCCTCGCCACGCTCGGCATCTGGGCACTGCGCACCCTTGCCCTCCGCAAGGCTTGGCCTCCTTCCGCTCCCCTCACCTGGGCGATATCGCTCTATCTGGGAACGTTGTTTCTTTCCCTCTGGCCTGCTCAAAATATGGCCAGTGCCTTCAAGGAGCTGAGTAAATGGCTCGAGCTTCTTCTCCTTTACCTCTTTGCTACAGAGGAGCTCAAGGTTCATCGTAAGGGGCTCATCGCGGCTCTCCTCCTGGCGGGGAGCTTGGAAGGCCTTGTTGGCATCTACCAGTTCTTTAGGTGTGTTGGGCCAGAAGAATTCCTTCTCTTTGGGCGCTATATGCGAGCTTTTGGCACATTCCTCCAGCCCAATCCCTTTGGCGGCTATATGGGCCTCCTCCTGCCCCTTGCCTACGCAACAGCCCTCACCTCTTGGAAGGAAGCTTGGCATGGCTGGCAACGGAAACAACCAAAGCCCATCCTCCTTTGGGGGCTGGCCGTCATCGCCATGGGGATTATGGGGGCAGCCCTGCTAATGAGCTGGTCTCGCGGGGCCCTCCTGGGCCTTTTAGGAGGGGCACTCATCGTCTTTGCTCGGCTTGGCCGACGCAGCTGGTGGATTCTAGTTGTAGCCCTATGCCTCCTCGCCCTCCAACCCCAGGGGCTTCTTCCGTCAAGCCTGCTGCATCGGTTAACCGAGTTCTCCCAATACACTCGAATAGACCTCGCCACCGTCGAGATCACCGACGAGAACTTTGCCATCATCGAACGCCTTGCCCACTGGCAAGCTGCCTGGCGCATTTTTGCACAACACCCCTGGCTAGGCGCCGGCACAGGCCAGTATGCCACCGTCTATCCCTCGGTCGCCCTCCCGCGCTGGCAAGACCCGCTGGGCCATGCCCACAACTACTATTTGAACATCCTCGCGGAGGGTGGGCTCATCGGCCTAACGGCCTACCTCGCTTTTCTCCTGGCCGCTCTTCGAACCACCTGGCGCATAGCCGGGCACGCGCATGGCTGGGAACAAGGACTGGCCCTCGGCGCTTTGGGCATGCTGGGGCACCTGGCTGTCCACAGCATCTTTGATAATCTCTACGTCCACGAGATGTACCTCCTTGTCGCCATGATTCTGGGGGCAGTAGCATCTGTCGAGCTTGCCTCGAAGCGTTCGCCCTCCAAAGCTTGTGTGAGGTGAAATGAACTTCAAGCCTGATCTGAGAACCCTTTTCCATGAGAACCGCACCGAGATGGTGCGCTTTGTCAAGTTCAGCGTCGTGGGTGCCTTTGGCGCCGTAGTGGACTTTAGCATCCTGAATTTGGGCATCCAAGTCTTTGGCTTGGCCAAATGGCTGGCCAACACCTTTTCCTTCTCGGCCGCTGTCCTTAGCAACTTTACCTGGAACCGCCTATGGACCTTCCCAGAATCCCGGGAGCGTCCTCTTATTCCTCAGCTGGGCCAGTTCTTTGCTGTGAATGTGATGGGTTATCTTATCAACCAGGCCGTCTTTCTCTCGCTGGATCACTTCGTCTTCCGCCCTTGGGGAACGTTGGGATACAACATCTCTAAAGCCATCGCCATCGGCGTTGTCCTCTTTTGGAATTTTGGCATCAACCGCATTTGGACGTACAAAGGAATCCGCTGAATGCGCATCGGCATCGACTATACCGCCGCCGTGCGGCAACATGCAGGTATCGGCCGCTACACCCGAGAGCTCGTCGCCGCTCTAGCCAAGCTCGACCACAGCAATTCCTATATTCTCTTTAGTGCAGGGCGCCCCGAACGTACCACATGGCCAAAGAATTTTCGCCTGCGTTCTCTGCCCCTGAGCGATAGACACCTTGCCATACTCTGGCAGAGGTTGCGTCTTCCCCTTCCCATCGAGTGCTTTCTCGGCAAGATAGACCTCTACCATTCTCCCGACTTTGTCCTTCCTCCTGTTCTCTGCGCCCGCACCCTTCTCACCGTGCACGACCTCTCTTTCCTACGCCATCCGGAATGCTTCCCCGCCCCTCTGCTAGAGTATCTCACTCAAGCTGTGCCTCGTTCTGTCCAGCGAGCAGATCTAATCCTGGCCGACTCTCAAAGCACCCGCCAGGATATCATCGAGTTGCTTCACATCCCCCCAGAACGGGTTGCGGTCATCTATGCGGGTGTCGATCCTCGCTTTCAACCCTCTCGCCAGGATCCTTCCGCCGAGAAGGTTCTCCAACGCTATAACATCCCCCGTCCTTACCTTCTAGGCTTGGGGACTTTGCAACCGCGCAAAAACTTTGCGCGGCTGATCAAGGCCTATCATCTGCTCCGCCAACGCTGGCACATCCCCCATCACCTCGTCATCGGGGGCACCCGAGGATGGCTTGATGAAGAGATCGACCAAACCATCCAAGAACTAGACCTCACCCAAGAGGTGCACCTCATAGGCTTTGTGGCCGATGAGGATCTCCCTATCCTCTACAGCATGGCTGATCTCTTTGTTTTTCCCTCTCTCTATGAGGGATTCGGCATCCCCGTGTTAGAAGCAATGGCCTGTGGAACCCCCGTCGTCACCTCCTCCACCTCCTCGCTCCCTGAGGTCGCAGGAGAAGCTGCCTTGCTCGTCCCCCCAACGGACGTCGAGGCCCTAGCGGAGGCGATGGCCAAGCTCCTCGAAGATGAGGAACTGCGTGCCGATCTGCAGCGCAAGGGGTTTTTACAGATAAAGCGCTTTACTTGGAGAAAAGCAGCTCAGAAGCTGCTCCAGATCTATGATGATCTTGGAGGCAAAAATGATTAAACTCGCAGAGCGTATGAATCGCCTGGGAACGGAATCCGCCTTTGAAGTATTGGCCAAGGCCAAAGCCCTAGAGGCGGAAGGCAAAGAGATCATCCATCTGGAGATCGGGGAGCCCGACTTTGACACTCCTCCCCACATTGTCGAAGAAGCCTGCCGAGCTCTGCGCTCTGGAGCAACGCACTATACCCCAGCGGCAGGGATCAGGGAGCTTCGCGAGGTTATCGCCGAACAGTTCAGCCGCACCCGTGGGCACGAGATCTCGCCTGAGCAGGTGGTCGTAACCCCTGGAGCCAAGCCCATCATATTCTTCACCATCCTCGCTCTCGCAGGCCCTGGAGATGAAGTGATCTATCCTAACCCTGGCTTCCCCATCTATGAATCAGTGATCAACTTTGCAGGAGCCAAACCTGTTCCTCTCCCTCTACGAGAGGAACGAGATTTTCGCTTTGATGTAAACGAGCTGCGCGATCTCATCACCGAGCGCACCGTTTTAATCATTCTCAACTCTCCTCAGAACCCCACTGGCGGCGTCCTGGAGCCCGAGGATCTGGAGGCCATCGCCGAGATCTGCACAGAGAAGGATATCCCTGTCCTTTCGGATGAGGTGTACGAGCACATCCTCTACGAGGGCGAGTTCGCCAGCATCTCCTCCTATCCTGGCATGTCAACTGCTGAACGCACCATCGTCCTCCATGGCTTTTCCAAAACCTACGCCATGACGGGCTGGCGTCTGGGCTATGGGATCATGCCCGTTCCTCTTGCGGAACAGATCACTCGCCTGATGGTGAACTCGAACTCTTGTACTGCCGCAGCCACCCAGTGGGCAGGCATCGCGGCCCTCAAGGGCCCCCAAGATCCCGTCCGCCAGATGGTCGAAGCCTTTCGCGAACGCCGTGACATCATCGTTGAAGGGCTCAATGCTATCCCGGGGATCCGTTGCCTCAAGCCCCGAGGTGCCTTTTACGTCTTTCCAAACATCCGCGGTACGGGGATGGATAGCAAAACATGCGCCGACTTTTTGCTCTCCGAGGCAGGGGTCGCTTGCCTCTCTGGGACTTCTTTTGGCTCCTTTGGAGAAGGCTATCTGCGTTTCTCCTACGCCAATTCAGTGGAGAACATCCGCAAAGCTCTGGAACGCATCCACGAAGCACTAACGAAAAAGGGGGCCTCTTAGGAGGCCCCCTTCTCTCTTTCCCTGAATTCACTTGCTGGCGCGATAGGCTCCAGGCTTGAGCACCCCAACAAAACGCAGGTTTCGATAGTTCTCAGCATAATCCAAGCCGTACCCGATAACGAATTCATTGGGGATATCAAAGCCCACATAATCTATGGGGATATCCACCTCGCGACGCGAGGGCTTGTTCAAAAGGGTGCAGACCCTCAAACTTGCCGGCTGGCGCACACGCAAGTTCTCCAGCAGATAGGCCAGAGTGTGGCCTGTATCGATGATATCCTCCACAAGCAAGACGTGCTTCCCCGAGATATCTGTATCCAAGTCCTTCAAAATACGGACCACCCCGCTCGACTCGGTGGCGTTCCCATAGCTAGAGACGGCCATAAAATCCACACTGTGGCAAATAGTCAGAGCGCGGGTGAGATCTGCCAAAAAGACATAGCCCCCCTTGAGCACACAGACGAGAAGAGGATTCAACCCCTCATAATCCGCCGAAATCTGCCGGCCGAGCTCCGCCACCCGCTGCTGAATCTCTTGCTCGGAGATCAGCACCTTCTCAATGTTCTCCATCAGTGGACCCACCACCTCTTTTCTGCTCCTTTCTGCACGCCCCGCTTTTCGCTGATTTTAATCGATTTCCCTCTCCCCGCAAAGCCCCCCTTACTCCACACGACAGATGAACCCCTTCAAATAGGCCCCTTCAGGGAAGCTCAAGAGCAGAGGGTGATCCCTCGCCTGGTGCAGATATTCGAGAACACGTACCTCACGCCCTACGTCGACACTGGCCCCAAAAAGCACCTTTTGAAAAAGGTCCATACTCACCAGGCCTGAGCAAGAAAAAGTACAGAGCACCCCTCCTGGGCGCACCAGGCGCATCCCCAACATATTGATATCCTTGTAGCCCCGGGTGGCAGATTGCACCTGAGCGCGAGAAAAGGCAAACTTGGGAGGATCTAAAATAACAACATCGAATTGCCGAGCCTGATCGCGCAATGTCCGCAAAATGCGAAAAGCATCCCCTTCGAGATACTCATCATCTCGAGGGGAGAAACCATTCAACTCCATATTTCTCTCAGCAGCCCGGAGAGCTTCTCGAGAGCTATCGACCTCGACGATGCGCCTGGCCCCTTCGCGGGCTGCATAGAGGGCGAATCCTCCCACATAGCTGAAAACATCCAGCACTTCCGCATCCCGGCAATAGAGAGCAACCTTTGCCCTGTTCTCTCGCTGATCCAGATAGAGACCGGTCTTTTGCCCAGCAAAGAGATCAACATAAAAAGCGAGGCCATTCTCATAGACGACGAGCTCCTCGGGAGGAAGCTCTCCTTTCAACAGCCCCACCCGCGGGGGAAGCCCCTCATGAGTTCGCACGTCCACATCACTTCGCTCATAAACTCCCTTGGCTTCCGTGAGAGAAAGCAAAAGCTCGGCCAAAAGCTCCTTCCAAGGCTCAATCCCCAAAGCTAATGATTGCAGGACCAGCCAATCTCCATAGCGATCAACGATCAGCCCAGGCAATCCATCCGACTCGGCAAAAACTAAACGGTAAGCAGTGGTATCCCCGCTCTGGGCCAACGTCTCTCGGCGAGCCAAAGCCCTCTCCAAGCGCTTTTGCCAAAAGGTGGCATCAATCCTCTCTTGCTCGTCCCAAGTGAGCACGCGCACCGTAATCTGTGAACGGGGGTTGTAATATCCTCGGGCCAAAAACTCCCCTTGGGCACTATGCACCTCCACCACATCTCCTGGCGAGGGCGCTCCTTCCACCTCGGCAATGGCCCCACTAAAGATCCAGGGGTGGCGGCGGCGCACAGACTTTTCTCGACCTGGCTTCAGACGAACTATCGCGGAGGCCATCACCTCTTTCCCTCTTTTCTTTTGAACTGCAC
This sequence comes from Anaerolineae bacterium, assembly GCA_021162655.1. Taxonomy (GTDB): domain Bacteria; phylum Chloroflexota; class Anaerolineae; order UBA1429; family UBA1429; genus JAGGYI01. The sequence continues at coordinate 2,743 of JAGGYI010000142.1, read as the reverse complement.
CACGAGCACCCTCTTCGTGCCAGGGCTCACGGCATAGCGGGCATCCACCCGCCAGCCCACCACCCAAGCGATCTTCCCATCGCTGAGCAAAAGAGGCACCTGAGAGCGCTCTTGACGGGGGATTTTGGCATTAATCATAAAGTCGCTCAGCTTTTTACGCCTCTCAAGCCCCAGAGGAACGAACCAATCCCCCTCGGTCCGGGGCCGTAGGTAAAGCTCTCGACCCACACGGTCAGCATCGAGATATGCCCGGTAAGGGTCAGTGTTCTGCTCCCACCCTTTGCAAAGCGCCTCACGTTCCAATATCTGGGTCACCACCAGCCAAGCGCCACCTGGGAGAATCGTCTCCCCAGGCACCTCCAGGGGCAGAGGCTCCTGAATGCGCGGCCGTTCATCTCCCAAGGGAGGTTGGTAGCCCTCCGAAGCGAGGACAGCCTCCCTATACCCCAAGGTAAGCATCAACCCCTGGGGGAGGGTAGCCTGCGACCCCACCTTTCCCTTCCGAAGCACCTGCAATGCATCCTCGATATGCACCCAGTTGATATTCCGCAGAGAAAACCGCAGCCGATGAACAGCCTCACGCAAAACAGAGCGTTGTAACCCCACGGGGAGCGCTCGTAAAGCCTCCAAATCAAAGACGATCGCCTCCTCATCCTCCCGGCGCACGACTTGGGGCCAGGTCTCTGCTAACAGCTGGCGCAAAAGCTCGTAATCTCCGGCGAGCACCTGGGCCATCCGCCGGACCACCTCACGAATGTTGGGATTGTAGCTTTCCAGATAGGGAATCAACTCATGGCGCAGGCGGTTGCGAAAATAGGTCGTATCTAGATTCGAACGATCGAAACGGGGCTCCAAACCCTGCTCTCGGCAATATGCTTCTATCGCCTCGCGGGGCACCTCCAAGAGAGGACGCAAAAGCCGAATACGCCCAAGCCGGGGTTGCTCCTCTCCCACGCGAAGTTCATCCATCCAAGCCACAGGGCTCATCCCTCGCAAGCCAGCCAACCCCGCCCCCCGAAGAAAGTGCATCAACACTGTCTCCACCTGGTCATCGGCGTTATGTGCCACAGCTACTGCACGAGCTCCCAAGGAGCGAGCCAGTTCCCCTAGAAAGCGATAACGTGCCTGCCTGGCCGCCTCCTCTAAAGCGATCCCTCGCTCCTGAGCAAGAGCCGGCACATCCTCTCTCTGCACTGTGCAGGGCACTCCCCACTCTTGACAAAGCCTCTGCACAAAGGCCGCATCTTCCTCTGCTTCCTGCCCTCGAATCCCATGGTCCAGATGCCCCACATGGAGCCGAAGGTCATAATCCGGAGCCAACCGCCGAAAGACATGCAGCATACAAAGGGAATCCGGTCCTCCCGAGACCCCCAAAATGAGAAGTTCTCCAGGGATCACAAGGTCGTAGCGCTCGATCGTTTCCTTCACCTGCTCGAGAACGTCCATCACCCACTCCCAAATGAAAAGGCCTTCATCCTCTCGCCAAGCCTTTATCATCTCGCATTCATCAAAGGCTTGTAAGATTATTGTACGCTGGCCAAAGCGCTGTGCCAAAGCCAATGATTGCCCCAAGGGCCGTTCTATGATAAACTGCCCTATGTTCAACCTTGAATCTGCGAAAAGGAGAGAGCAGCATGCCCATTCCCCTTGTCGACCTCAAGGCGCAATACCGCACGATCAAAGATGAGATCGATGCCGCCGTCTCTCGAGTTCTAGCGAACGCCAGCTTCATCCTAGGGCCAGAGGTAGAAGCTTTCGAGCAGGCCTTTGCCCGCTACTGCGAGACCAAACACGCCATCGGGGTCAGCTCAGGGACAGCGGCTCTCCAGCTTTCCCTGCTCGCCTGTGGAGTCGGCCCAGGTGATGAAGTGATCACCACTCCCTTTACCTTTATCGCCACGGCAGCAGCCATCTCCCACGTGGGGGCCACCCCCGTTTTTGTAGATATAGAAGAAGATACCTATAACATCGACCCCACCAAGCTCGAAGCAGCCATCACTCCACGGACGAAAGCGATCATCCCTGTGCATCTCTATGGGCAACCGGCAGATATGGATCCCATCCTCCAGATCGCCCGCGAGCATGGGCTAAAGGTCATCGAAGATGCTTGTCAAGCCATTGGGGCCACCTACCGAGGCAAAAAGGTCGGCGGACTTGGCGATGTCGCCTGCTTTAGCTTTTACCCCAGCAAAAACCTCGGGGCTGCCGGTGACGGCGGTATGGTCACGACAAACGACGACTCTATTGCCGAGCAAATCCGCAAACTTCGCGACCATGGCCGCACCAGCCACTATGGGCATAGCGTCGTCGGCTTTACCTACCGGCTCGACGCCCTTCAAGCCGCCATCCTCAACGTCAAGCTTGCCCACATCGATGAATGGAACCAAGCCCGCCGGGCCCACGCGCAGGCCTATAACAAGTATCTAACCCCGCTGGGGGTTATCACCCCGCGAGAGAAAGAAGGCTGCTGGGCCGTCTACCACGTCTACGCTGTGCGCCTGCCCAAACGAGACGAGGTCTTTCAACATCTGCGCGCCAAAGGCATTGGAGCCAGCATCCATTATCCTCTGCCAGTGCATCTCCAGCCGGCTTACGCCCACCTTGGTCTCCCAGAGGGGAGCTACCCCGTCGCCGAGGCCTGCTCTAAAAACATTCTCTCCCTCCCCATGTACCCCGAGCTCACCGAGGCACAGATTCAAGAGGTGGCAGGAGCCATCCGCCAAGTGCTTGGCTAAACTCATCC
>JAGGYI010000239.1 GCA_021162655.1 Anaerolineae bacterium | reverse complement strand
TTGTCGCACTGATGGGCAATCTTTCGGGTATAGTTCAGCTTTTTGAACAGCTTGCTAGAGCTGGAGGGGCGACTTTCTCTACCGGGCTGCCCAATTGGGGTGACCTTCCGTGTCTTGTGTTGGGCTTGGGCCGTGTACTTGGAGGGGAGGCTCAGCTCAGGTTCGATTATTGGTATCGGGCAACAAGGATTATTCCCTACACTATTAACGAGTTTCCCTTTTTTAGTTTCCTCTTTGCCGATCTACATCCCCATATGATTGGGATACCTTTTACCCTCCTGCTTGTAGCACTGGCTTCTAACAAGGTTCTACGAGCATGGCAAAGTCGTGGGGGGGCGGTTTTGGAAGCCCTGCTTTTGGTGCTGACAATGGGGGCGGTGAGCGTTATTAACACATGGGATCTGCCTACTTATTGGGGACTGACAGGTTTCTTTTTCCTTTGGCCTTCGTGTCTTAAAGGGGGACGTAGCTTGTGGCGCGCCCTTATGGGGTTCCTTACTCTAGCTGTTTTGGCCTTGATAGCTTATAGCCCTTTTTTCTCCCATTATCGTGCGCAATATGCTGGAATAGCCGTTCTCTCCCCGGAGGAACGCTCAGGGATACTTCCTTTTTTAGAAATATGGGGGTTTGTACTTTTTCTGGTGATCTCGACGCTTGTTCTTTGGTGGCGTCAGCTCTGGCCGGGGCGCTTTTTAGTGCGGCTCATTGGCCTCTGTGGATGGCGAGAGACTTTGCGAAGACTGAAAGCGGTTCGTACTTGGAAGAACGTTCTGGCTCTAGGGGGCTTGGTCTTTGCGGGCTTTTTGCTGATCTGGGGAGTAGTGGCTTTATTTAGAGGGTTCGCTGTGTTGGGCAGCGGGTTGCTTCTTTTGGCGGGGGCACTGGCCTCGCTTGCTTGGCAGCAAAGAGGGGTACTTGCTATCCAGAACGCTTTGTTAGCCTTGGGGATAGCTATTCTTGTGGGAGTGGAGCTGTTCTATCTTCGTGACTTTTTGGCGGGCTGTGAGTGGCGTCGTATGAACACGGTATTCAAGTTCTACATCCAGGCCTGGGTGCTTTTGGGCTTGGGAGTGGGGAGTGCATTCCCGTGGGTCTGGCGATTTCTTCTCTCGAGGAAAGGTTCAGGCAGGTTTCTTTGGCGTGTGGCTTTTTCTTTTCTGCTTTTAGGTTCGCTGACTTATACCGTCTGGGCTGTCCCTGTGCGGGTGAGTGAGCGGTTCCCTGTTGTTCCTTCCCGTTGCACGTTGGATGGTACAGCGTATATGGAAACGGCAGAGTATGCCTGGCCTGATCCGGAGCATCGGATCGAGCTTAAATACGACAGGGAAGCCATTCGCTGGCTTTGGCAGCATGTGGAGGGAACCCCGGTGTTGGTTGAGGCTCCTCTGGGGTACTACCGAGAGGGGGGCTTGCGAGTTTCCTCATATACGGGGTTGCCTACTATCGTTGGAGCCCATGAGCGCGAGCAACGCCCGTGGGAGGAGGTTGACCCTCGAGAACGGGATGTGGAAACCATCTATAAGACTACGGAAGAGACAGTGCTTTTCGCTTTGCTGTCCAAATATCGGGTACGTTACATCTATCTAGGGCAATTGGAGAGGTATGCTTTCCCTGGGCCAGGTATTGCAAAATTTCAAAAGCTTGCCCAAGAGGGTAGGCTTGTGCCCGTGTACCACAATGCAAAGGTAGATATCTATATGGTTCCCCATGGTGGGGCGTGAGCGATGGGTAGCTCTGGCAGAGGAGATAGGAGCAAATGAAATACGTTCTGGTTTGGTGGCTCATTTTGGAGGCCATAGGTTTACTAGCTTTGCCTATCACATTCAAATTACTGCGTTTCTTGCCAAGCCGAGGGATAGGTTTAAGCCGCCAAGTGGGCCTTTTGCTTAGTGGCTATCTTTTCTGGCTTTTGGTTAGCTTGGGGCTTCTTCAGAATACTGCTTCCTCTATCTTTATGGTTCTCCTAGTCGTGGGAGGGCTCTCTCTGTGGATTTGGAGGAGGGAGGGGGCTCAGATAAAGACGTTCCTTCAGGGGCATCGAAAGGATCTCCTTGTAGGGGAATTGCTTTTCTTCGTGGCTTTAGGAGGGTTTGCCATCTTTCGGGCTTATGATCCTAACATTGCGGCCACAGAGAAGCCGATGGAATTCGCATTCATCAATGGTATTTTGCGTAGTCGCACATTTCCTCCAAAGGATCCCTGGCTCTCGGGGTACGCTATCAGCTATTATTACTTTGGTTATGTGTTGGCGGCCATGCTAACCAGGCTTTCTGGTTTCCCCAGCGATATCACCTTCAACCTCCTCGGCATCACGTTATTTGCTCTCACTGTGAGCGGGGCTTATAGTCTTCTTTACGATTTGGCTCAGAGCTTCTTGCAAAGACAGGCCCCAGGGAAGCTTTCTTGGCGAGGGGCGATAGCGGGGACATTGGGTGCCCTTTTGGTGGCCCTTTTAGGGAATCTGGAGGGGGTTTTCGAGCTCATTCGTGCCCACGGTGGAGGGTCCCCGGCCCTTTGGCACTGGTTGGATATTAAAAACCTCCATCAGACGCCCCCTAGTCCAACGTGGTATCCGAGCGACCCTTGGTGGTGGTGGCGCGCTTCCCGAGTCATCCATGACAAGGATGTCTTGGGAAGGTCAATAGAGGTTATTGACGAGTTCCCCTTTTTTAGTTTTTTGCTGGGAGATAACCACCCACATGTTTTGGCTTTACCTTTTTGTCTCTTGGCGTTGTCTCTCTCTTTTAATCTTTTACTGTCTTGGCGGCATGGTCGGAGGAGCTCTCTTGTGGGGGAGGAAGGAGAATCTACCAAAGGCAAGAGACTATTCACTGTCTTTGGGATAGGGAACCTAGGGGAATGGTTACTTTGGGCTATCCTCTTTGGGGGGCTTGGCTTCCTGAACATGTGGGATTTTCCCGTCCAGTTGGGGGTATTCGTTTTGGCATACGCGAGCTGCCTCCGGCGTCGTGGGGAGCATGGTTGGGGATGGCTCTTTGACGCTTTGACTTTTGGCCTGTTGCTTGGTTTGTCAAGTGTGGTGCTCTATCTGCCTTTCTATTTGAGCTTCCGTTCCCAGGCGGCGGGCATAGGCCTGGTTGGAAGTATTAAAACTCGCTTGCACCAGTACCTCATAATGTTTGGTACATTTATTTTCCTTGTTATTAGTTTCCTTTTGGAGATTGGAGGACGTTACTGGAGGGTAGAAAAGCAGAGACGAGCTCTTCCCATTGAAGCACAGGTGTTGGGGGCGGCTTTGGTAGCTTGTTTCGTCGTTTCTTTGCTCCGGGGGTGGTGGACGGCGGCGTTGGGTTTTGCTTTGGCTGGGGCGGCGGCTACTCTGTGGTTGTGGAATGAGGGGACTCGAAGAGGGGAAGAGGCTCCATTTTGGGAAGAAAGTACGACTTTTAGCCTACTGCTGATCCTGGTGGGAATCTTGCTTACAGTGGTAGTTGAATTCATCTTTTTGAAAGATACTTTTGGTACTCGGATGAATACGGTCTTCAAGTTTTACTACCAAGCGTGGCTCCTTTTGGGCATCGCTTCTGCTTATGGAATCTTTTACCTTGTCCAACGATTTGGTCATCGTGGCTTTTGGGGAAAGCTTAGCTTGGGGCTTTGGAGCGCGGTGCTCCTTCTTCTCCTTGGATCTGGTTTGAGCTATACAGTGGCCGCTTTGGTAAGCAAGGCGGGAGGCTTCCAAGGAGAGCCAACCCTTGATGGCACACGCTATGTGGCCCAGTATCGTCGGCCGGATTACTTGCCCATTCAGTGGCTGAGGGCCCACGCCAAGCCGGATGCCATACTTTTGGAAGCGCCGGGGGGTTCTTATACTGAGTATAATTGGGTCTCGGCGCATACAGGCATCCCGACTTTGCTGGGCTGGGGCGGCCATGAGTTGCAATGGCGGGGCAATTACGATGTGCCTTCAAAACGTGAGCCCGATATTGCTCGTCTTTACCAAGGAGTGAATCCCCAGGAGGCGGCTACTTTGCTGAACAAGTATCGAATTGACTATGTCTATGTAGGGCAGCTCGAGCGGAATAAGTATCACCTCACCCCGCCGATGATTCGCAAGTTCGATCGGCTGTTACGTCGCGTCTACGAGGCTGAAGGGGTGATTATCTTTGGCCGTTAAGGCCGAGGTGGTATAATGCTTTGGGCAGCATGGCCTAGGGATAAACGGACGTCGGGAGGTTGCGGTGGAAGCTCGCCGTCAGAACAAGGCGATTTCTCTCGAAAGGGTTATTGATTTCGAAAAGGTATACTATTTGTCCGTCTTTGTTTTCGCTCTTTTGGTACGCCTGATCGCTCTGGACCGCTGGCCCTTGACAGATAGGGAGTTGGGTTCAGCCATTGCTGCTTGGCATACAGTACATAGAGGAGCTCTCCGAGAAGTAGAGTATATTCCCTTAGTTTATGACATTAATTTGCTTGTCTTTGCTCTGACTAGAGCCACGGATGCGGCGACGCGTTTGCTGCCGGCTTTTTTAGGAGCTGGGTTGGTGTTGCTCCCGTGGTTCGCTCAAAGTCTTTTGGGACGTAGAGGGAGTTTGGCTGCTGCTGCTCTTTTCGCTTTTGCCCCAACGTGGATTTTTTTCTCGCGTGCCGCAGAGGGAGTGATCCCCTCTGTGAGTCTGGGCGCACTTTTTCTTCTGGCTTGTTGGTGGTACAGCCACTCGGAGGACCGAAATGCAGCACGCTTGATTTCCC
>JAGGYI010000086.1 GCA_021162655.1 Anaerolineae bacterium | reverse complement strand
TTAAGATGATCCCCCCTTTCAATGGAGCGGACACGTTCGATGTGAGGAGCTGGATCACCTGGCCAAACGACCATGCCTTCGCGAATAGTTAGCGAAACGTCATAGATAGCCACTTTAGTGCTCCTTTTGGATGATGATAGATCCAGCATTGACTAGGATCGTTAGTTTGGGCGCCGAGGCCTTTTGTATAAAGCCGCGGAGGCGGGCGCCAGCATCGAGCTTTTCTGGAGTGCCCTCGATGGGCAGATCAGAGGCACTCGTGATACGTCCTAGGCGCGTTTGCAGGTTCAGGGCAAGGGGTACCTCTGGGGAAAGGACAAGATGGACGTCCCCTGTTTTCAGTTCTAGTTTTGAAGGCCAAGTTAAATGTGGGTGTATGATCTGTACGTTACCCACCTGGCTTTGAATGTAAAAAGAGCCCTCTAGGTTCTCCAATTTGAGATCGCCAACGCCGTTGTAAAGCTCGAGCACACAAGGGGTGGGCACTAGGAGATTCAAGGTAGTGGATGGGGTCTGCGTTCCAGGAAGACGACGCTGAATGTGAACAATTGCAGAGATAGCGCCTTTTTCGTTTTGCTGAAAATTGAGTTTGACCTCTTCTAAAGCTTCTCGGGCTGTTGAAAGATTAGACCCCCAAGCTTGGACCTGGGCGTGAATGATTACTTTTTTTTGAGCTGAACTTTTAATGTAGATGGGGCCGACATCGTTTTCAACATAGAGACGTGCAGGAAGCTCTTTAACAGCGAAGCTCTGCGTTTCCTCCTTGCTGACTTGGACAGGTTTGGCTTTCTGAGCAGGCGTCTTGGAGCTGGGTTGAAGCCAGTGAGCGACCTTATCCCCTACACCCCAAGTGTAAAAAGCAAGACCGATACAGGTGAGTAGAAGAAGGGTCAAGAGAAAGAGCACCAATTCTGGCCCAGGATATTTAGGTTTGCTCATTGTTGTTTCTCTCGCTTCACTGAGCTACTTGCGTTCTTGGAAGGGGGATTCCCTCTCTAGTGCTTGGCAGAGAAGAACTTCCAGTTCACTGAGAATCATCGCTGTGGCTCCCCAGATCTTCCATCCTTGATAGGTGTAGAAAGGTACTTGGACTTGCTGGCCCTGCCAAAGCCAAAGTTCCTTTTCTTTACCTTCTGGAAGGAGTAGACGTTCCAAGGGAAACTCGATCAGCTCGGCCACTTCGGAGGGATTCGGTCGGAAATGAGGGTGTATCGGGACGTAGGCGGCGTATGGATGAACCTCGAACCGACTAGAGGCAATGACTAAAGGGCTAAGAGCAGCCAAAGGTTCCACTTGTGAGAGGGCGAAGCCTATTTCCTCTCTTGCTTCTCGTAGGGCTGTCTCCCAGAGGGAAGAATCCCCCGGCTCTTGGGCTCCTCCTGGAAGGGAGATCTGCCCTTGGTGGTGTTTTAGCCGAGATGTGCGTTTGGTTAAAGGTAAGAACAGTTGCTCCCCCTTGGGGTAGAGTAGGATAAGTACAGCCCCTCTGCGTAGGGGCCCTTTTTTTGCAAGAGTGAAGGGCTCTCGTGGGAAGGGAGCCATGCGTAGATGAGCGGTTTGGCCGGGCAGAGTTCCCTTCAAAGCACGGCGAACCGTTTGAATATCGAGGGATAATGATCTTGGCAAAGTGTCCTTTCGCTCAGTCTTTTCTTTTTATTTTATCTCTTCAAAGGGGGGCGTCAAAAAGGGATCTTCCTTCGTTTGACCCTTGGAAGGAGCGGGCCTAAACTGAAAGAGCTCAATTTGAGGTTATTAGGAGATGGTTATAGATGGGGAGTAGAAACACGGATGAGCCACCCCTGCTTCAAGTTATTGATCTGCATTTGAAGAGAGAGGGGCGCTCGATTCTTCAAGGGGTGAATCTGACAATTGATCGGCAGCAGGTGCATGCTGTCCTTGGGTTGAATGGTTCAGGCAAGAGTACCTTGGCCTATACTTTGATGGGGTGTACGGGCTATATCCCCCATAGGGGACGCATTCTCTTTGAGGAGCGCGATATCACTGGTCTGAGCATTAGCGAGCGGGGCAGGTTGGGAATCACCTTGGCTTGGCAAGAGCCTGCTCGTTTCGAGGGGCTGAGTGTGGCCCGTTATCTGAGTTTAGGGATGAAAGAGCCCGATCTGGAGCGAATCCGCGCGGCGCTTGCCGCTGTGGCCTTGGATGAATCTTATATGGATCGTGTGGTGGATGGCTCTCTTTCGGGAGGGGAGCGCAAACGCTTGGAGTTGGCGGCAGTCTATGCAATGCGCCCCAAGTTAGCTATCCTGGATGAGCCTGACTCGGGGATCGATATTCTCAGCTTGGGAGACATCGCTGCTCTCATTCAGCGGATGGTCGAAGAGGGGGCTTCGGTGCTGCTTATCAGTCATCGGGAGGAGTTTGTTACTATTGCAGATGTCGCCTCGTTGATCTGTGAGGGGCAGATTGTACGCACGGGAGATCCGGGAAAAGTGAGCCGGCATTACGCTCATTGCTGCCGCCCTTGTGACCATCACGAGATCGTTGAAACAGGGAAGGAGTACGATGAGCGACTTTGAGGCTATTCTAAAGGCCTACGAAGCTTCTGGTGGGGACCCCTCCTTTCTTCGGTCTCCACAGGTTGCCAGTCTAGTGGTCAGTGGGAATAAGGTGCTGGGGGCGAATGAGATCTCTGGTATTAGTATGGATGCTGAGCAGCTTCCTGATGGCGTGAGGGTGCATGTAAAGGTGGCTTCGGGCGTTCATATCGAGCTCCCCGTGCACCTTTGCTTCGGAATGATTCCTGCAGAGGGGGTGCAGCGGATTCTCTCGACCTTTGAGATGGGGGAAGGAGCTTCGGCAGAGTTTCTGGCTCATTGTACCTTCCCGAATGCCGTGCGTGTGCAGCACATTATGGAAAGCACAATACGAGTGGGCCCTGGGGCTAGGATGCGTTATACTGAGGCTCACTATCACGGCCCCGAGGGTGGGGTAGAGGTGTTGCCCAAAGCCAAGATAGTGGTGGAGGAGAGAGGAGAGTACACCTCGGAATTCAATTTGAGCAAAGGGAGAGCAGGGCGCGTTGACTTTGACTATGAGGTGGACGTAGCAGCTTATGGTGTAGCAGAGCTGCTGGCACGGGTTATAGGCCGTGGTGATGATGAAATCACTATTCGTGAGACGGTGCGTCTCAACGGTGAGGGGGCGCGGGGGTTGGCCAAATCGCGTATCGCTCTCCGTGACCAGGCTCATGGCCGTGTGTTCAGTACTACAGAGGGTAATGCTCCGTTCTCTCGAGGGCATGTGGATTGTGTAGAGATTATTCGTGATCGAGCTGTTGCTGAGGCGGTGCCTGTCGTGCGTGTGCGGGATGATCGTGCGCAAGTGACCCATGAGGCCGCCATTGGGACGGTGAACCGCAAAGAGCTGGAGACGCTCATGTCTCGTGGATTGGATGAAGAGATGGCCGTCGACATTATTGTTCGCGGTATGTTGGGAGGCTAAGCAAGGGGTTCATTGACGAGGGAATGAGGATGGAGATAGCCCAAAAGGGACAAGCGCGAGTCGCCGTTGTAACTGATGGCGCGGCCTGCTTACCCAGGGAACTCGTCGAGTGTTATGGCATTCACGTGGTCCCTTTTGAGCTGGTCTGGGAGGG
>JAGGYI010000063.1 GCA_021162655.1 Anaerolineae bacterium | reverse complement strand
GTTGGGCTTCATTCCACAACCCAGAAAAACAATTTGCCCTCCTACATCGCGGAGCTTCCGGAAAGGAGAATGCTCTCCACAGGGCGTCTCATCCAGTTGATGCTCTCCCAAAAGCTCTTCGGTTCGCGGTCCCACCCCGCAGACAGAATGAGTTGGGTGGATACTCCTCATAGTGCCAGGGCGCGTGCGAAAATACTCGGGGATTGCCCCCACATTTGAAGGAGTACGCAAAAGATCAAAAACAGGGTTTTGCGCATGTACCGTTTCATAGCTCAGAGCAGGCATGAGCAATGTCCCCTCTGGGCCCAACGCTTTAAGGAAACCCTGTATGACCGTCTCAGGACCTCCTGGGACGTACCCCATGGACGAAAGAGAAGAATGGACCAAGACAACACCACCAGGCCGCAGCCCAGCCTCCAAAAGATCTCGCGCTATTCGCTCGCTTGCACGGCGTGCTTCCTCATCCATGCCTTTTTCAGCCCCTCCTAAAATGTGTCTTGAATGCTACGGCGCTCTGCCTCTACCTCTTCGAACCAGCTTTCCAAAGCACAGAGCATCCTGGCCACCCGCTCCGGCTGCTCACTAGCAAGGTTATGTTGTTCAAGGGGATCCTGTTCAAGGTTATAGAGCTCCGGTGGAGGAGGCGGAGGAACCTCGCGCCTTGGTTCAGGGGTCAAAGTGAGCCGATTGTACCGCTCAGGCATGTATTTGAGAGCCCGGTCAACAGCCAAGTCCTCTCCAGCAACCTCCAGGGCCTCGTCTATCCTCGGACGGACCAATTTCCATGGGCCATCTCGCATAGCCGCGTTACAAGTAACCAAAGGGGTATAACGATTCCATTGCCAGAATCGTGGCACATCCAAGGGATCTCCCTCTCCACGAAGAATGGGCAACACATCATGCCCATCTAGAGCTACATCCTTAGGAAGAGGGGCTCCCACTGCCTGCAACAAGGTGGGAAACCAATCTGTAAAGTGAACTAAACCATCGAAATACCGCCCCCCATCCAACCCTGCAGGCCAGCGCACAATTAAGGGAACCCGAATTCCCCCCTCGTAGACGCTCCCCTTTGCCCCATTAAACCCGCAATTGTAACGCGCTGTACACATCTCTCCCTGGCCACCAAACTGGGGGCCATTATCACTGGAAAACAAAAGAATAGTATTCTCTTCTAGCCCCTGCCGCTTCAATTCCTCAAGTATCCGCCCCACACCCTTGTCCATACGCTGGATCATAGCATAGAGCAAACTAACCGCCTTAGTGAACTTGCCCTCCTCTAAGAAAGGCTCAACTTCCTCTTCCGGGGCCTGAAAGGGAAAATGGGGAGCATTATAGGTCAAATGAAGGAAAAAAGGTTCCTTGCGATGGCGCCGGATGAATTGCACCGCCTCTTCGGTAAAGACGTCGGTAAGGTAACGCCCATCTGAGCGATAGATCTTTCCATTGTAACCAAGTCTCCAAAGATAGTAATCCTGCCAGCCCCCTCGAAAACCGACAAACTCATCAAAGCCTCGCGCATTGGGGTGATAACGTGGGTCTAGCGCCCCAAGATGCCATTTTCCTATCAAGCCTGTAACATAGCCCTCTCTTTTCAAGACATCAGCGAAGGTTACCTCTCGCAGAGCTAAACGGTCAAGTCCACGCCCTTCAAGGGTGTCAATGGCCCCCGTACGATGGGGATACCTTCCAGTTAGAAGAGCCGCCCGCGCCGGGGCACAGACGCAGGAAGCAGAGTAATGCTGAGTAAGACAAACCCCTTCTGACACCAAACGATCTAAGGCCGGCGTTCGCAGCGATCCATCGTTAAAAACCCCAAAATCTCCATACCCCATGTCATCTACAAGAATGAAAAGAATATTGGGTCGACTTGACATACCCTTCCTTCCTTTCCCATCTTTGGCGCAAGTCTATAACCAAAAACTCTGGCCGTCAATGCCATTGCCATGCCCATTGACCCTTGCCAGCGGCCCTCTTATACTTGGTAAAAGCTTTTCTTCTTCAAGGAGGTTTGCCATGAAAATCGGCTTTGTTAGCGCCATCCTTCCTGACCTCTCCCTCCAAGAGGTATTAGCCTTTGCCGCCCAGCACCAGTTCCAAGTCGTCGAGCTCATGTGCTGGCCACTGGGCAAGGCTGAACGCCGCTATGCCGGGGTAACCCACATCAACGTCGAAAACCTTGGCCCCAGCCAGGCCCAGCAAATAAAAGAGCTCCTTGCTCAATACAACGTCTCAATCTCGGGATTGGGCTACTACCCCAACCCCCTTACTCCTGACCTCCAAGAGCGTCAGAGATACATCGATCACCTCCGCAAGGTGATTGATGCTGCTGCTCTTTTGGGAGTGGAGGTAGTAAACACTTTTATAGGGCGCGATCAGAACCGGCCTGTAGAGGCCCAGTGGGATGATTTCATGCAAGTCTGGCCCCCACTCATTCAGCACGCTGAAGAAAAAGGGGTCAAAATAGCTATCGAGAACTGCCCAATGCTTTTCTCCCTCGACGAGTGGCCTGGAGGAAAGAACCTAGCCTCTTCTCCAGCAATTTGGCGCAAGATGTTCCAGCTGATTCCCAGCCCTAACTTTGGTCTGAACTATGACCCCTCCCACATGATCATCCAACACATGGATGAAATCAAGCCCATCTATGAATTCCGCGAGCGTATTTTCCACATCCACGCCAAAGACCAACGGATTGACCGCCAAAAGCGCGACGAGGTGGGCATCTGGGGGCTGGGATGGTACATTCCCAAACTCCCCGGTCTGGGAGAAGTCCGGTGGAGCGCCTTTTTTGCAGCCCTTACCGAGATCCGCTACCAAGGACCGGTTTGCATCGAGGTCGAGGATAGAGCCTATGAGGACTCTTTGGAATCACGCCAACGGGCCCTGATTCAATCCAAGCGCTACCTCGACCAATTCCAAGAATGGGCTTGACAACGGAGGGATAAAATGCCTACTCAAAGCATCTTTACATTGGCCGTTCACGCTGAAAGGCGGTCGCCAACGCCTGATTTTACTCCTGTGAGTCCTCCTCTTTATACTTCCGTTAGCTATTTCTATGAGCGTTTCGAAGAACTAGATGCCATCTTTGCAGGCCGGCGGCAAGGCTATGTATATGGCCGCTATGGAAACCCAACAGTTGCCGCTTTCGAACGCGCTGTGGCCCACCTTGAGGGCGCAGAGGAAGCCGTAGCTTTCGCTACAGGGATGGCTGCCATCCACGCCGCTCTTCTTGCCGCGGGAATTCACCAGGGAAGCCACCTCGTCTCCGCTGCAGACGTCTATGGAGCCACCTATGCCCTCCAGGAGAAATTCTTTCCTCAACTTGGGGTCCACACCCACTTTGTTGACATCACAAACCTTGATCAGGTCTCCCAAGTAGTAAAAGAAACCAAGCCCCGTGCTCTAATCTGCGAGACCATCTCCAACCCTTTACTCAAGGTTGCCAACATTCCAGCCCTCGCAGAGATCGCCCATCAGGTGGGTGCTCTGCTAATCGTCGATAGCACTTTTGCCACTCCTTTCCTCTTCCAGCCTCTCCGTTCAGGAGCCGATCTGGTCGTCCACTCAGCCACGAAATATCTCTCTGGCCATGGAGATGTTATGGCTGGTATCGTTGCCTGCTCCAAAGAGCGAGCCCAAACTCTTCGCGAAAACCAAAAACTCCTCGGAGCAAACTTGGGCCCCCAGGAAGCTTGGCTTGCTTTGCGTGGGCTCCGCACCTTAGCCCTTCGTATGCAACAACATTGTCTCAACGCACAACGCGTCGCCGAGTGGCTCCAGACACATCCCCACGTAAGTAAAGTGAACTACCCTGGCTTGCCTGGGCATCCACAGCACGAACTAGCAACCAAACTCTTTCAAGGCAGGGGCTTTGGCGGCATGGTCAGTTTTGAGATCCGAGGGGCCTCTCGGGCTGAGGTCTTTCGCTTTATGGAAGCCCTCAAGCTTATCCTTCCCGCTACAACTCTCGGGGATGTCTTTAGCCTCGCTCTCTACCCAGCGCACTCTTCCCACCGTCAGGTCCCAGCAAAAGTGCGGGCTTCCCTTGGCATCAGCGAGGGATTAGTGCGCCTGAGCATTGGGATCGAAGATGCCCAAGACATCATTACCGACCTCAATCAGGCGCTTGCCGCGGCCAAGAGCAACTAGGGGAATCCCCTAGTTGCTCTTGGAAACTAGCGAAAAACCGTCATCTGCCCCCTAGAGTAGCGCTTGACCTTCTCCGGATCTAAGATAACTCCCAAGCCAGGGGTCTGCGGAATCGTCAAACACCCTTCGCTATCCAGTTTGGGAGGCTCAACCGAGAGGTCATCTAAATAAGCCGAAGGGGTAATGTACTCAACGTATCGAGCCACAGGCATTGCCGCCGCCAAATGAAGGTCCGCACAAAGGCCCACGACCGTGTTCCAGCCATGGCTCACCATCCCCACATGGTGATCATAGGCCAACCAAGCGATGCGCCGCGCCTCGGAAAGCCCTCCCACCTTGGTGCTATCGGGCTGCACGATATCCACCGCATGGCGCTCAATCCAGGGAATAAAAGACTGTCGCCGAGTAAGCACTTCGCAGGCTGAAATGGGCAAGGGGGCATGCTCGCGCAAGGCGATATAACCCTCTATATCTTCAGGGCGAAGGGGCTCCTCGAACCAGACAACTCCATAGTCATGGAGCATGTGCGCTGTTTCCAGCGCCCACTTGTATTCATGGGGCCAAAACTCTCCGCTCCCTCCGGCGTCTACCATCAAATCTATTGCATCTCCCACTGCTTCTCGAGCTGTTTTGACCAAAAGTTCGTCTCGACGAGCGTCTACACGCCCAAAGCTACCCCACCCCATCTTGATAGCTCGAAAGCCTCTCTCCACAAGGCCCTGTAATGTCTCGGCAAAAGCTTCTGGAGGCCAACCGAAAATGATAGAAGCATAAGGCTTGATCTTTTCTCGGTAGTACCCCCCCAGGAGACGCCCCACAGGCTGACCTGTTACCTTGCCTAGAATGTCCCAAAGAGCTATATCTATACCACTGATGGCATGCGTGATGGTACCCCCTCGCCCTTGCCAAAAGGTCATCTGATGAAGCTTTTCAGAGACCCTCTCCGGCTCGATAGCTAACTCGCCGATGAGATGAGAGCGGAGCAAGCTAATGGCAGCGTTCACCAAAGGGGTACTCGTATAGCAGCTTCCTACGCCGACTATCCCCTCATCGGTCTCAACCTCTATAAGGGTATGCAAGTTGTCCTCTGGCTTGGTTTCGTGCTCCCACCCTGAAATGGGTGTCTCCCCCAAAAGAGGAATCGTGCGAATCTCTCTAATCTTCATATTTCTCCCCTCCTCTCGCTGAACTCTACCAAAACTAGCCCAAAGTAAACACCCTTGTCAATCTCTATTTAGCAACCCAATAGCCATCGCCCCGTGTTGACGCCCCTTCTCCTTCTGTTAAAATCATCTTATCCCACACGGCAGAAGGACAGATGCCATCAAAGAAACCCAAGCCAGCACAAAAAGAGATGTTCCCCTCTCACCACGAGGGTGAACCCCTCGAAGGGGTCTTTACTGTGGAGCGCGTCACTTTCTCTAATCCAGAGACGGGCTTTGCGGTAGTACGTTTGGTGCCGGCGGAAGGCCCCTCTGATAGGAGCTTTGTAGCTGTAGGAACTTTGGGGGACCCAAAGAAAGGCGAGTGCTATCGCCTCAAGGGTGCCTGGCACCATGATCCCCAGTATGGCTGGCAGGTACGTATTTCCTCCGCCGTACGCGAGCTTCCGCGCAGCCTTGAGGCGATCGAGCGCTACCTAGCGGGAGCCAGTATTAAAGGCCTAGGACCCCATTATGCCAAAGCACTGGTAAACTATTTCAAAGAGCGTACGTTTGAAGAGCTCCAAGCCGGAGGGCCTCACCTCGAGGAGGTACCAGGGATTGGCCCCGTACGTGCTCAGATGATTCGCCAAAGTTGGGCAGACCACCAGGGGCTCCACGAATTGATGATCAACCTCCAAGGCCTTGCCGGGTTGAGCCCGAGCCAGGCTCAGCGCCTTTATCAACGATATGGGCGAGAGGCTTGGGCTCTTATTTCTGCGAACCCCTATCGCCTTGCCGAAGAAGTCCACAGCTTTGGCTTCAAACGCTGCGACCGAATCGGCCGAGCACTGGGAATAGCCCACGATGCCCCAGCGAGAATTCAAGCGGGTATTATCTACCTACTTCAGAAAGCCCTAGAGGAAGGGCACCTTTGGATGTCCACCGCCCAAGTGATAGCGGAGGGAGCCTCCCTCCTCGAGGTGAAAGAAGAGTGCGTCCGAGAGCAGATTCCCCACCTCATAGAGGAGGGACGTCTAACCCTCGCCCAAGTCGGAGAACCGCCAGAGGAAGCCCTCCTCCTCCCCCAAGTGGACCGTGCTGAGCAACTGATTGCCGAAAGACTCTACTCGCTGCTCCAGTCTCCAGCCTCACTATCCCTCTCAGAAGCTCAAGCAGAGCAGCTCCTCGAACGCTGGGGCCACCCTCAGCTCACCCCCGAACAAAAACTTGCTGTGCTTGCTGTTCTAAAGGGAGTGCGCATCGTTATCCTCACCGGAGGGCCAGGCACCGGCAAGACGACCACCATACGTTCCCTCCTCTCCTGCCTGGAGGCAGCTCGGATCTCTTATGCTCTCTGCGCAACGACAGGGAGGGCCAGCAAGCAACTAGAGAGCACAACGGGGCGTCTCGCTTCCACGGTACACCGTCACCTGCGTTTAGGTATGGGATACAGAAATTCAGAGCCTCTTCGCGAGCAGGTACTTGTTATCGACGAAGCGTCAATGATCGATCTTTGGCTCATGGCCCAGATCGTGGAGCGCCTGACCCCCAGAAACCAGCTCTTTCTCGTAGGAGACGTGGACCAACTCCCTTCCGTAGGCCCAGGGGCTATCCTCCAAGACCTCATCACCATCGCCCAGAAACAAGAACACCCTAATCTCCAAGTAGTCCATCTTGAGCGGATCTTTCGCCAAGAAGCTGGATCAGAGAGCCTTATCGTCCTCAACTGCCACCGCATTCGGCAGGGCCATCGCCCTCTTAAAGGGTCTGAACAACAAGACTATTTCGAAATCTACCGAGAGACCCCAGAGGAAGCTCGTGATCTCGTCGTAGAGCTTGTTTCCACACGACTGCCACGCTTTTTACATGTGCCCCCGGAGGAAATCCAAGTTCTTGCGCCTATGCATGGTGGAGCAGCAGGAGTCGACTCCCTAAACAGAGCACTGCAATCGGCGGTGAACCCACCTTCCTCCCAGAAAGCGGAGCTCCTCCTGCGCAGAGGGGAAGAGCCCCTTACCTTTCGCGAAGGAGACCGGGTGCGGCAAACGCGCAACAATTATCGCAAAGGCGTCTTCAATGGAGATCTGGGCCGCATCATCCAGATCGACCTTGCCCGCCAGGTTCTTTCCGTACGCTTTGAGGACACACCTGTGGATTATTCCTTTGATGAGCTTGATGAGCTCGTCCATGCTTGGGCAATGACTGTACATTCTGCTCAAGGTTCCCAATGGCCTGCCGTGATCATCGTCATGCTCAAGCAACATTATGTCATGCTAGAAAGAAACATTCTCTACACTGCCCTTTCCCGCGCTCAGCGACTAGCAGTGCTCATCACTCAGGAGCAGGCAGTCCGCATTGCCGTCCAGCGGAATCGTGCCAGGCAACGCCGCACCCTCCTCGCTCAAAGAATAGCAAACCTTCTTACGGCTGTGTAACCTCAACCAAGCTTTGTGCCTATTTGTACATATTGACCGAGGAACTTATAATGAGATTATCATTGAGGTTTTCTCGACGATATCGTTGATTGTGTGCAGAGAATGTGCTAAGCACTTTCCCTTGAACTTATTTAGGAGGTTCGTTCAATGTCGAAAAAATGGGTGTATCTCTTCTCCGAAGGAAACAAGGACATGCGTGACTTGCTGGGAGGCAAGGGGGCTGGCCTAGCAGAGATGACCAATGCTGGCCTACCTGTTCCTCCTGGGTTCACTTGTACAACAGAGGCCTGTCTTGCCTACTTTGAAGCGGGGAAAAAGTTCCCTGAGGGCTTCTGGGAGCAAGTTCAAGAGGCAATGAAAGTCGTCGAAGAGCAATCCGGCAAAAAGTTCGGAGACCCCGAAAACCCTCTTTTGGTTTCTGTACGCTCCGGAGCTCGGGTTTCCATGCCTGGCATGATGGAAACCGTTCTGAACGTTGGTCTGAACTCTGAAACACTTAAAGGGCTTGCCAAACTTTCAGGGAATGAGCGCTTTGCTTACGACTCTTACCGGCGGCTTATCTCCATGTTCGGGCGCATCGTCAAAGGGCTTGACGGCGCTCTCTTTGACGAGGTGCTCGAAGCTTACAAGGCTAAAACGGAAGGTGGACGAGACACAGATCTAACAGTTGATATGCTCAAAGAGATCGTCGCCGAGTACAAACGCATCTACAAAGAGAACCTCGGAGAGGAATTCCCTGAGGATGTCTGGCAGCAACTTTGGCAGGCGATCGAGGCGGTCTTTGATTCATGGTTTGGCGAGAAAGCGGTAACGTACCGCCGACTGAACAACATGTCAGACGAATGGGGAACAGCTGTCAACATCGTCACCATGGTCTTTGGCAATATGGGAGAAGACTCGGGAACAGGCGTCGCCTTTACCCGCAACCCCAACACTGGTGAAAAGGAACTTTATGGGGAATACCTACCCAATGCCCAAGGGGAAGATGTTGTAGCAGGTATTCGCACACCCATCAAGATCGCCGAGCTTGAGAGAAGGCATCCCGAGATTTATAAACAATTTGCCCAAGTGGCAGAGATGTTGGAGCGCCACTACCGCGACATGCAGGACGTTGAGTTTACCGTAGAACGTGGGCGCCTCTGGATTCTGCAAACACGCACAGGGAAACGCACAGCCAGAGCAGCCATCAAGATCGCAGTAGATATGGTAAATGAAGGGATCATCTCCAAAGAGGAGGCGCTCCTGCGAGTCACTCCTGAGCAAGTAGATGTCATGCTTCATCCCCGGTTCGATCCGGAGGCCAAGGAAGCCGCCAAAGCTCGAGGAGATCTGTTGGCTGTCGGGCTCAACGCCTCCCCAGGAGCAGCAACAGGGGTGGCCATCTTTGATGCCAAACGCGCCATGCAAAGGGCTGAGGCCGGGGAAAGCGTAATCCTTGTGCGTCCCGAAACCTCCCCTGAGGATGTTGGGGGAATGCTTCTCTCCAAGGGTGTGCTAACTCAACACGGAGGAGCCACTTCGCATGCAGCAGTGGTAGCCCGTGGGAATAACCTGCCCTGTGTAGTAGGCTGTGAAGACCTTGATATCGATGTTGAGGCCAGGCAGTTCACCGTTAATGGCCGTGTGATCAAAGAGGGTGATGTAATCTCGATTGACGGAACTACTGGTGAAGTCTTTGCGGGGAGCATTCCCACCATTGACGTCGATCTCTCCAAAGAGCAAGAGCTTGCCACCTTGTTGGGATGGGCTGATCAGGTGCGCAAATTGGGCGTCTACACAAACGCTGACTATCCAAGGGATGCTCGGCGGGCCAGAGCCTTTGGTGCTGAAGGCATTGGTCTCTGCCGCACGGAGCACATGTTCTTTGAGGAAGAGCGCCGGCCAGCTGTAGTAGGTATGATCATGGCACGCACCGACGAAGAACGCGCCAAGTACCTTGAGGAACTCCTCCCCTACCAGCGAGAGGACTTTGAGGGCATCTTTGAGGCAATGGATGGTCTCCCGGTAATCATCCGTTTGATCGACCCACCCATGCACGAATTCCTGCCCAAGCGTGAAGATCTCATCGAGGAGGTGACCAGGCTACGCTGCTCTGGCGAAAACCCCGAAGAACTAGCAGAAAAGGAAAAGATGCTTCGATTGGTTGAATCGCTCTGGGAAGTGAACCCCATGATGGGCCTTCGTGGCTGCCGGGCTGGATTGATGTACCCTGGCCTGACGGAAATGCAGGTCCGGGCGATCTTCCAAGCAGGGTGCCGCCAGGCAAAGAAAGGCGTCGACGTCCACGTGGAGATTATGATCCCCTTGGTCTCTCATGTGAATGAGCTCAAGGAAGAACGGAACAAGCTGGAAAAGGTAGCCAAAGAGGTTATGCAAGAGGAAGGGGTGGAGATCGATTACAAATTTGGGACGATGATCGAGATCCCTCGGGCAGCCCTTACTGCAGACCAGCTGGCCGAATACGCCGAGTTCTTCTCCTTCGGGACGAATGACCTCACTCAGATGACCTTTGGCTTCTCTCGCGATGACGCGGAAGGCAAGTTCCTCCTAGAGTATGTAAACCGTGGAATTTTGCCGCGCAACCCCTTCCAGAGCTTGGATCAAGAAGGCGTGGGCAAGCTAGTCAAGATAGCTGTTGAGGCCGGACGGAAGACACGCCCAGACATCGAACTAGGCGTCTGTGGCGAGCATGGCGGTGATCCTGACTCGATTGATTTCTTCCATCAGGTCGGGCTTACTTACGTCAGCTGTTCCCCTTATCGAGTGCCTATCGCCCGTCTAGCGGCTGCCCAGGCGGCGCTCCGGCACAAGGACGCCTAGCGTTCCCCACTTTTGTTCCCAAAAAAGCCAGGCCTAAAAGGCCTGGCTTTTTTCACACAGTCTCTCGCAACGTGACGACAGCTCCCACGTCTTAATTGATAAGAAAAAGAAAAAAAACGTTTACCAGGAGCGAGATGCACAAGCGACGGATCATAGCCTGGGCTGGAAGCACATTCGGGCTGCTTGTTCTTTTATTCCTGAGTCGATTGGAAATGACTCCCCAAGCGCAGACCGAAAACTTTTTAGGCCTAACCATCCAAGTCGAACCAGAAAGAGTGCACCCTAACGATACCCTAACCTATATCCTACGCTTGCAGAACTGTAGAGAGGAAACGATTCAAGACATCGCTCTGGACTTTTCCCTGCCCCCGGGATTTGCTTATGAGAGTGGTTCAGCTCAACTCCTGTACAATCAAGTCCTCGTCTCTCAGCCAGAACCTCGCCAGCAAAACACAGAGCTCCATTGGACCAGCCTAGACGTACCCCCTGCCCGGCTCTCGAGCTTTTGGGGAATGCATGCCTTCATTCAAGATCGCTGCCAACGAAACTACATCCATTATCAGCTCGACCGCATTCGTGAATTGATGGGCCCACAGGCCTTTGTCAAACAGCTTTTCTACCGCATTACTCCTGAGACACCTGGCCCCTTACCTTGCTGGGTAGAGTTTGTCCAGGCTTGCTACGATCGAGACCTCATCCCTGTAGTAAGGCTTCAAGGAGAGTACGAAGGCCCTTATTGGGCAAAACCCCCGCAGACAGCTTCTGGAGACTATGGAGAAATCGCCCGGGCTTTTGCCCGAGTAGTGGCCGGTTTGCCCCGCCAGGACGGACATCTTCTCCTCGTCGAGATCTGGAATGAACCTAACTTGGATATAGAATGGGGTGGAGAAGCAAATCCTATCGAATACGCTCAGTTTCTTGTCGAGGTAGCCGCTGCTCTGCGCGCTTTGAACGATCCAAGAATCATCCTCCTGAACGGGGCACTTTCGCCCGGTGGGGATTACGATCGTCTAGCTTTCATCGATAAAATGGCCACCGTACCAGGAGCCCTGGACGCTTTTGACGTCTGGGCCTCTCACCCTTATCCCGGGAACCATCCTCCCGAGTACAATATCCACGACGGCACAGCCCCCCTCTACCCAGAACTTACAATCGATAGTTACCTTCTAGAGCTCGAGCGGCTCGTCGCCCATGGACGAACCGGGGTCCAAGTTCTGCTCACCGAGACGGGCTACGCCCTGGGGCAAAACAACTTTGTCTTCCAGGGGTATCCTCCAATAGAGGAAGCAAACCGAGCAGACTATATCTCTCGCGCCTTTGCTGACCATTGGAGCCGTTGGCCCGAAGTGTTGGGGGTTTGTCCCTACGAGCTGGTAGACCCCTTTGGAGCTTGGGCAATGTGGGATTGGCTCTACCCATCCGGGCAACGACACCTCCAATACGACGCTGTCGCCACGCTTGATAAGACCCCTCCCCTTGCCAAAGGCGAGTTGGTCCTACGCTTTAGAGCACGGGTAGGCGAACAAACAGGAGTCTTCACTTGCAATGCCCTACTAAGATGGGATAGCTCCTCCTCCATAACACTAGAAGGAGCTGCACCAGTGCAAGTAGTTCTTCCCCCTCCTTCTCCCACTCCTACAAATACTCCTACCCCCTCATGCACCCCAACACCGACGATCACGCCAGTCTGCTACCCTGTGCTTCAAAACGGTAGCTTTGAGCGAGATGAGGGATGGGAAATACCTGACACAGCCTATCCCGCTGCCTATAGCGAAAACATGGCCCACAGTGGAGAACGCTCTCTCCGCTTGGGAATCCCTCAGGGCGATCCTGTGCTCAGCTATTCATCTGCCCGACAGGCCTTCTATGTGCCCAACTGGGCCAGTGAGGTACACATCGAGTATTGGTATTACCCTCTCTCCCAAGACACGGATCATGACCGCCAGTATGTGCTCCTTTTGGACAGCGAGAAACGCTATCTAGAAACACTAATGTGGCTTGCCTCTGACGCCCAAGAATGGCAATACCGAGAGCACATCTTGAGAGGTTATGCTGGGCAAACGCTTTGGCTCCACTTTGGGGTGTACAACGATGATACCGATGGCACCACTGCAATGTATGTCGACGATGTGAACTTGGAGGTATGTGGCCCCGAGGAACTCGTCACTCCAATCCCTACCATCCCTCCTCAGCCCACCAGCTCCCCCACAAGCACTCCTCAACCCACGCTAATCTTTCCCTCCCCTATGCCCACTGCGTCCCCAACTCGGCGTCCATGCAAGGAATTGATCACTAATGGTGACTTTGAAAACGCAAAGGGATGGACTATTCCAAACACTTCCTACCCTGCACGCTACGAACCAGCAAAAGGAAAAGATTCCTCCAGAGCCATGGTTTTAGGCATAGAGTCCGCTGAGGAGAACCTCTTTAGCTATAGCTCTGCGGAACAGGCGATTGACCTTCCCCAAGGGGTTCGCTTAGTGCTCTCTTTTTGGTACTATCCCATCGCGGGAGATGGCCCCGGCGATCGCCAATACGTTCTCCTCATCAATCAAGAAGGCAACTATACCACGCTTCTCTGGGAGCATGAGGATACCAGACGCTGGCTCAGGAAAAGCTTCGACCTGACGGCCTTCGGCGGCCAGAGGATGACGCTTCGGTTCGGCGTTTATAACGACGGCCAAGACGGGGTAACAGCCATGTACATAGATGACGTTTCCCTCCAAGCCTGCCCCTGGGAGGGGAATCTCTGGTTGCCCCTTCTCTGGAAATCCCCGTCTCGAGAAAGCGAACACTCCCTGAGCAGCACAACATCCTCACCAAACATAGACTATCAGCTCCCCTCACGCCCTAGGGGGCTGGTAAGTCTCACCAGTTCTCTAGCTGCAGAGCAACCAACCACTATTCGCGCTCTTGCTTTTGACGAACAGCGCCGCCGATTGCTCGTCGCAGAGGGATCCAGGTTGACCGCTATTGAAGGCATTACCGGCAAAACCCTCTTCAGTAGGCAATTTGACCTCCCAATCGGGGACATTGCCATTGCTACCGACACAGGGATCGCTTATATCGCCCTGCCTGAGAAAGGAAGAGTTTGGGCTATCTCTCCGGAGAACAGGGTCATCTCTCAGTCCCCTGACGTTGGCTATCCTACGCGTCTCTGCCTGGGCAAAAGCTGCCTCTATGTAGCAGACTCGGCAAAAAAGCGTCTCATTGTGCTAGATATGACAACCTGTAGTATAATTATTATGCGTTCTCTGCCCGAGGCTCCTTACGCCTTGGCATACGATTCCTCAAAGGAACGTATCTATGTGGGCATCATGGGCAGGGGCTCTATCCTCGCGTTAGATGCCAAGACGTTAGACCTCAAGTCAGAGTTACCCCTAGGAGGGCTGGGCTATCCTCTAGACCTGGTACTCGACGAAAGCGGACGTCTCTACGTTGCCTACCTCATCTCTCCCAAGTATGGCGCTCTGGCCTCTATCGACACAACAACGATGCAGCCGGTCGCCTCCCTCCGGGGGACTCCTCAAGAGCCACTCTATCAGGCAGACGGGCTTGCCCTTGATAGAAAAAAGAAGCTTCTTTACTTGAGTTTACCTAACGCTATACTGCAAATAGAGACACAAAACCTGGCCATCCAAAGCCGTATTCAGGTTTCCCGCTCACGTTGGCCTGGATTGATAGCTATGGATTCCTTGGGCGAAACTCTCTACTTCGCTGGCAAAGGAGGACAACTCTGGAGCTGGCGATAAAAATACACAAGGATCGAGTCCATGAGCATAGTAGACGAGATCAAAGAACGCCTGGATATCGTCGAATTCATTGGTTCCTATGTACGCCTGCAGAAGGCCGGAAGGAATTATAAGGGGTTATGTCCCTTCCACACGGAAAAAACTCCTTCCTTCTTTGTTTTTCCTGCCACGCAAACTTGGCATTGCTTTGGCGCATGCGGAACGGGAGGCGATATCTTTACCTTCGTTATGCGCCAAGAAAACATGGATTTCGGAGAGGCGCTGCGCTTTCTTGCTGAACGCGCAGGGATAGATCTCCATCCTCTCGACCAGACTCGATCAAAGCAACGAGACGAACTAGAACGCCTACAGAAACTAAATGCCGCTGCTGCCCAATATTATCATCACATTTTAATGGATACCTCTTTAGGCAAAGCGGCAAAAAACTATTTGGCCAAACGCGGGGTCAAGCCGGAGACGATGGTCACCTTCCAGCTAGGCTACGCACCAGATGAGTGGCATGCCCTGGAAGAGTACCTCAAGTCTAAAGGTTTCACCACTGAGGAGCTTCTCGAAGCGGGGCTATCAAGCAAGAACGAAAAGGGAAACATCTACGATCGCTTTCGTGGGCGAATCATGTTCCCCATTCGCGACCAAAGAGGAAACATTATCGGTTTTGGCGGCCGGGCGATGGGAGACGGTGTCCCCAAGTACATGAATACCCCAGAGACGCCTCTGTTCGACAAAAGCAGTGTACTCTATGGCATCGACCTTGCCCGCGATGCCATCCGCCAAACAGGGCAAGCTATTATCGTTGAGGGTTACATGGACGTGGTAATCCCTCATCAATGTGGAGTACGCAACATCGTCGCTTGCATGGGAACAGCCCTCACCGAAGCCCAGGTCAACATCCTCAAACGCCTCACCAAAAAGATCATCTTTGCTCTAGACCCCGACGCCGCCGGCCTTCGAGCGGTGGAAAGAGGCGTAGAGATCGCCAAGCAATCGATGGAACATCGGGTTGTTCCTATCCCTTTGGCCTCAGGGCTCATCCACTATGAAGAACAATTGGCTGGTGAGATCCGGATCTTGACCCTCCCCGAGGGGCTCGATCCCGACGAACTCATCCTTCAAGACCGGGAACATTGGGATCGCCTCGTCGCAGAGGCACTAACCGTGGGAGAATACTTTTTCCAGCGCACAATGGAAGAGGTGGATCTCTCTACCGCCAAGGGCAAACGCGCGGCCGTGGAAAGATTCCTACCCGTGATCGCTGCCATGGACAACCCTGTGGAACGCAGGCACTACCTACAGCAGCTCGCTCGACGCGTTCAAGTAGACGAGCGCGAACTCTTTCCCGAACTGCAGAGGCTTCGCCAAAGGAGCGGCTCGAGTGCCCCTGGAACGAAGAGACGCTCAAAGAAAGAGCACCCATCAGTTCCTCCTTTGCCTCCCCAAACGGATGGGTTAGCTGAAATCGAAAGTCACTGCCTTTCCTTACTCCTTGCTTTCCCCCAACTTGCGCCAGAAGTGCTGGAAGATATCCCTCTCTCTGCAGAAGCTTTCCAGGACGTACAAAATCGGGAGGTCTTTCAACGCCTGTTTCTCAATCCAGAAAAGCCCCTCGAGAATGCCATTGCTGAGCTTGACAAAGAACTTCGCTTGCATGTAGAATCGCTTTTACAAAAACTCCAGGGGAGTCCTTCCCTTTCTCTCGAAATGGTACGCGAGGATCTCCGCAAGAGCCTTTTGCGGCTACAACGGCATCACCTCTCTCGCTTGATCAGCCAACTGCGGTTCGTCCAAGAGGATGCTCAACAACAGGGAACCCTAGATTTAGTGCGCGAGATCAGTGCCAAGATTGATCAGCTCCGCCGGGAATATTTACAAATCGATCAACGTTATTATGCCGCCACATTGACGGGTCGAAAGAAGTAAAGGGAGACCTTTGGATTGGCCATGGCCACTGAAGAGTCGAACAAAGCAGAGCGAAACAAAAAAATCGATCAGTTGATCGCCAAAGGGATGCGCGAGGAGCATCTTACCAAGGAGGATCTCCTTGAAGTACTTCCTGGTGAGGAAAACCAGGAGGAGCTCGAGTCGCTGATGGCTGCCCTGAGCAAAATGGGCATTGACGTCCACGACTCTGAAGTTTCAGAAGAAGAGCTCCTCGAAGAGGAGTGGCCCCCTGAAGAGGTTGAAGAAGTTGCTCCAACCTGGGAAGGAGAAGCGGTTAACGATCCTGTAAACATGTACCTCCGTGAGATAGGTCGAGTTCCCCTTCTCACTCAGGAAGATGAAGTGCGCTTGGCTAAAGCGATTCGCAGTGGTGCCGAAGCTGCTAAGCGACTCGAAGAAGAGGGGGACAAACTCTCACCTCAAGAGCGTCAAACTCTTGAGCTCAAAGTCATGCAAGGGAACATTGCCAAGCGCCGGCTTGCCGAAGCCAATTTGCGCTTGGTCGTCAGTGTGGCCAAACGCTATCTGGGGCGAGGGATGTCCTTCCTCGACCTCATCCAAGAAGGGAATCTCGGGCTCTTGCGGGCAGTAGAAAAGTTTGACTATCGCAAAGGATACAAATTCAGCACCTATGCTACTTGGTGGATCAAGCAAGCAATTAATCGCGCCATCGCGGACCAAGCTCGCACCATTCGCATCCCTGTACACATGATCGAGTCGATCAACCGGCTTTCTCGTGCCATGCGACAACTCCAGCAAGAGCTAGGGCGAGATCCTACCCCTGAGGAAATCGCCATCGTCCTTGACTATCTTTCCGAGAAAGACAAGCGTGCTGTCGAAGAATCGATGCATGAAGGGACAAAACTCTCTGCTGATGTACGACGAAGGCTCCGTAGGGCTGCGGAAAAAGTGCGTCAAATCATGACTGTTTCCCAGGAGCCCATGTCCTTAGAGACCCCAGTAGGCAATGAAGAGAACAGCGCCTTGGTTGACTTTATCGCTGATGATTCTGTAGCAAATCCCGATGAAGAAGCCAACCGCGAACTTCTTCGTGAGCAGGTACGCGATATCCTCGCTAGCCTGACAGAACGAGAACGTGAAGTTCTCTCCCTCCGCTTCGGTCTGGAAGACGGCGAAAGTCTCACTCTTGAGGAAGTGGGCCGCCGATTTGGCGTCACCCGGGAGCGCATCCGCCAGATCGAAGCCAAAGCCCTGCGCAAGCTTCGGCATCCAACAAGAAGCCGCAAATTACGGGACTATCTAACCTAAGACATCAGACATCTTTTGACGCTTTTATTTAAACGTGGTATCATCCTGAATGAAGGCGATAGGGTTGCATAGGCGCCCCCGTCACCGGTCGTGTAGGTGCGACAGGCGAGGGGGCAATTCTATGTATTGCCTGCATCATTCTTGACATGAGGGGGGTTATCGATGCGTATTGGCATCGATGCCCGAATGGTTTACTACCGACGAGCGGGCATCAGCCGATATACCCTGCAGCTTGTTGAAGCCTTGGCGCGCTGCGATTCAAACGACGAATTCGTTATCCTTCAAAGCTTCAAGAGCAAAGAGCCGATTATCGATCGGCCAAACTTTACCCAGCGGCGCCTGTTAACTCCTAGCCACCATCGGTTGGAACAGCTTACTCTTTCCCTAGAAGTCTCCTTATTGGGGCTAGATGTCTTGCACAGCCCCGATTTCATTCCCCCTTTCTACCGCAACTGCCGTTCTGTGATTACTGTGCACGATCTTGTTTTCATTCTCTATCCCCATTTTCTAACCAAGGATGCCGCCCGTTACTATGGCCAAATCGACCAGGCAGTGAGAAGAACGGATGCGATCATTGCCGTTTCTCAAGCAACCAAACGGGACCTCATGCGTCTCCTGGGTGTACCAGAACATCGCATCAAAGTGATCTATGAGGCGGCAAGTCCCTACTTTCGCCCGTTGAAAAAACCCGATCTTAAGCAGCGTGTTCGAGGGCGCTTTGGAATCCGTACCGAGTTCATCCTTTTTGTAGGAACAATCGAGCCACGGAAAAACATCCCTACTCTTCTGCGTGCCTTCCGCCGCCTACTGGACGATTACCGCCTGGACGTTCAACTGGTACTAGCAGGGGCCAAGGGCTGGCTCTACGACGAAGTCTTTCAGCTCGTCGAGGAACTTGACCTATCCAAGGACGTACTCTTTTTAGGAAGAGTAACCACAGAAGAACTACTGTGGCTCTACAACGTCGCCCAAGTTCTCGTCACCCCCTCCATTTATGAAGGCTTTGGGCTGCCTCCCTTAGAGGCCATGGCATGTGGTACTCCCGTCATCGCCTCCAACGTCTCCTCCTTCCCCGAGGTGGTCGCCGATGCTGGTCTGCTCATAGACCCTAACAACGTAGAGGAGCTCACTGTAGCAATCTGGAGAGTCCTGGATGATTCGGAGCTCCGAGAAAGCCTCATCGAGAAAGGGCTAAAACGAGCTTCTTTCTTCTCGTGGGAGAAAGCCGCGCAAGAAACACTCGCCCTCTACCATGATTTGGCCTAAAGGCTATAAAAAGGGATGGAGAGAGAAAAGTCAAAGCGGCAGCATATCCTTTTCTTAACCCCCCAGCTCCCCTATCCTCCAGAGCAGGGGACAGCCATTCGCAATTTTAACCTCATCCGCCAGGTTTCACGGCACTTTGGGGTTTCCCTGCTCTCTTTTGCCGACCGTTCTCCCCAACCTCAACACTTGGCCACACTGCAGCAGTTCTGCCAAAATATTTGGACTGTACCTGTTCCCTCCTGGCCCTTAAAAAAGCGGCTCCGCCTTCTCCTTTCCAGCGCAGATCCTGACCTCGCCCACCGCTTGCGCTCTTCCACCTTCTCCAGCGTCCTGCGCCGAATACTTAAAGACCATCCCTTCGATGCCCTCCAGATAGAAGGGCTGGAGATGGCTCCCTACGGCTTGGAGGCCCAAAGCTGGCCAGAAGTGAGTTCTCCTCCCCTCATCTTTGACGCACACAACGCAGAGTACGTGCTACAACGCCGCGCTTTTACAGCTTCCCTATCCACAGTGAAACGATGGCCAGCTGCAATCTATTCTTTGGTCCAGTGGCATCGAATTCGCCGTTTCGAACGCCTTGTATGCCAGCAAGCCTGGGCCGTTCTTGCCGTCTCGCAACTGGATGCCCAAGCCCTGAAAAAACTCCTTCCAGCACTCAGACCCTTGTTGGTACCCAACGGGGTAGATACATCACTTTATCATCCTGGGCTAAAAGACTCTTTGCCCTTGGAGCACCCCGCCCTTGTTTTTACTGGTAAGATGGATTTTCGTCCCAATTGTGAAGCTGCCCAATGGTTCATAAAAGCGGTTTGGCCGCATATCCAGGCTCAGATACCCAAAGTGCACCTTTACATCGTAGGGAAAAATCCCCCTCCGCAACTACAAAGATTTCAAAGCCCGCAGATCCACATCACGGGTTATGTCAAGGACATCCTCCCCTACTTTGGAGGAGCAGATGTTTACATCGTCCCCCTCCTTGTTGGAGGAGGCACTCGTCTTAAGGTACTGGAAGCCATGGCAGCAGCTTTACCCATCGTCAGCACTCAACTAGGGATAGAAGGCATTCCCCTGCAAAACGAAAAGCACGCCCTCATTGCGCAGGATGCACCTTCCTTTGCTCGGAAAGTGATCTATCTCCTCAAAAATCCACGGGCGGCTCAATCACTGGGTCAAGCCGCCCGTGCATTCGTTCAAAAGCGCTATACATGGGAAGCGGTCACTTTGCCATTGTTAAAACTTTATACCTCCCTGCCCCATAAAACAAGGGGCCATAAATCAGACGATCTCTAGCCCTTCG
>JAGGYI010000011.1 GCA_021162655.1 Anaerolineae bacterium | reverse complement strand
TGCTAGACGGACGCATGGGAGGGGTGGTGGGTGTTGGTATAGGGCTTTGGGAAACTTGGGGTTTTGGGGGAGGAGTGATGTTCTCTTGGGAGAGAGTGGGACTTTTTTGGCATGCCGAGAGGAGGATTAAACTGCAGATACAGAGAATAACTCCCAGGGGTGAGAGTTTTTTCATAATCTTACCTTTCTTCCATCTTTAAAGGGATTATATTCACGAAACTTCTATTGTCAAGCTTGGAAGAGCTTGACTAAGCATAAAAAGATTATCCTTTGACGCCTTGACACATCTGGGGTATGATGGGCGACAATCACTTACCTTATTGGGCCCATTGGCCCGGCGTCCTGGCCAGTAGGAGGAAACTTTTGCAGGAGGGTTTTTGATGGGAGACAAGAAGGTCAGAGTAGCGATCATCGGAGTGGGGAACTGTGCGGCAGCCCTTGTGCAAGGCGTGCAATTTTACAAAGATGCCCCAGACGATCAGTTCATCCCTGGGTTGATGCATCCGCGCCTTGGTGATTACCATGTTGGCGACATTGAATTCACCGCAGCTTTTGATATCGATGCTGCCAAGGTAGGCAAGGACCTCTCGGAGGCCATCTGGGCAGGGCCCAACAATACAATCAAGTTCTGTGATGTACCCCATTTGGGTGTTCCCGTCTATCGAGGGATGACCCACGATGGCCTTGGGCGCTACCTCAAAGAGCGCATCACCAAAGCGCCTGGTATGACCGATGACATTGTAGGCATTCTCAAGGATACCAAGACTGACGTAGTGGTAAACTTTTTGCCTGTCGGCTCAGAGATGGCTACCAAGTGGTACGTGCAGCAAATTCTCGATGCCGGCTGTGGGATGGTGAACTGCATTCCCGTGTTCATTGCCCGCGAAAAATATTGGCAGCAGCGCTTCAAGGAGAGGGGCCTGCCTGTCATCGGCGACGACATCAAGAGCCAGGTAGGAGCCACCATCACTCACCGTGTGTTGACTCGCCTCTTCCGTATGCGCGGCGTACGCCTTGATCATACATATCAGCTTAATTTCGGCGGCAATATGGACTTTTTCAACATGCTCGAACGTGACCGTCTTGAATCGAAAAAGATCTCCAAAACGAACGCCGTCACTAGCCAGCTGGACTATGACATCGGGGCAGATAACGTTCACGTGGGCCCCAGCGATTACGTCCCTTGGCTAACAGATCGCAAGTTCTGCTACATCATGATGGAAGGGACTACATTCGGAGAGATCCCCCTCCGTCTGGAGCTTAAACTGGAGGTATGGGACTCGCCCAACTCAGCCGGGGTAGTGATCGATGCTGTCCGTTGTTGCAAGATCGCCTTGGACCGGGGAATCTCTGGTGCCGTTGAAGCTCCCTCGGCTTACTTTATGAAATCACCGCCTGTGCAATACAGCGACGAAGAGGCTCTTCGCATGGTGGAGGCCTTTATCGCCGGTGAGGATGCTCCTCAGAGCTGATTCCTTCTAGTTTCTCCTGCGTTCCCTTTAATTGGGGGACGCATTTCTCTAGCTCTTTGACACACCTCCTCCTAGCCTTACACTAGAGGTTTCTGAGCGATTGCGCCAGAGAGGAGTTTTTGCGATGGCAGCGATACAAAGCGCTCCCCGCCGGTGGCCGAGGCGGTTAGTCCTAGGAATAGGAGCGCTTCTTCTCGTGCTTGTCAGTTATTGGGGAGTGCGTACAGGGAGTCATCTCTGGGCCTTTCGCAACCACCTCACCATACTACATAAGCGGGCTCTTACCCGCCCCAGCACTATGGGCGAACCTCTCCTGATTCTGCAGCAGGATCTGCACACCCTCCATGGCGATTTAGCCCCCCTCCTCAAGTTGGCCCCCCATCTAGGCTGGCTGCCTTGGATCGGGCCTACTGTACAGGCCGCCCCCTCTCTATTTTCTGCTGCAGAGCTTGCTCTGGATGCCACTGTGGAGGCCTGGCCTCTTTTCAAAGCCCCCTTGGAGGCATTAGAGGGAGGAGCTCCTTTAGAAAAAGTGGTTCCTCTCCTTTGCCAACAGTTAGAAAGGGATACCCCTTGCCTGAGACAAGCTATTTCGTTGGCGCGCCAGAGCTTTGCACTCCTTCGCCAAGTCAGCCCTGAAGGTCTAGTCTCCCCTCTAGACGAACTACTTCCCCAGATACAGGAGGGCCTACCTCTCTTTGACGCCATTGTAGAGGGGGCGCCGCTCCTTCCGCGTTTCTGTCAAAAGGAGGGAGCCTCTTTCCTTCTTCTTGCTCAGAATAATGACGAGTTGCGCCCCACGGGAGGGTTTATCAGCAGTATAGGTCTCCTTACCCTCGCCCATGGAGTGCCTCAGAAGCTTACCCTGGAAGATAGCTATCAGGTGGAAAATTGGCGCATGCCCCATCCTGACCCTCCGGAGCCATTGCGCCGCTATATGGGTTTGGACCTCTGGGTAACCCGTGATGCAAACTGGTGGCCGGATTTCCCCACTTCGGCTGAGGCGGTGGTCCAGCTCTATACTCTCAACCAAGGCCGCCGAGTAGATGGCGTGCTGGCTATCGATATGTCCGGCGCGGCTGAATTGCTCGACGCCCTCGCTCCCCTTGAGCTGCCCAATGGCCAGTCTCTTGCCCCCGGAGAGGCTCGGGAGGCTTTTCTTCGATCCTGGAGTTTACCTCCAGAGAAACTTGTTCTTGCGCCGGCGGTGATTACTGCTACCAGACCTTTCACTGGAGTAGTGGTGGCGCTCACCTATGCGCGCAAGGAGGGGCGTGTTTGGTTCGATGAAGTGCTTCTGGAAGACTCGAAGCATCCCCAACAAAACCTGTTGCGCAATCCCTCCTTCGAAGAAGATACCGATGGGGATGGGCTACCCGATGGCTGGCAGGCTGAAGGCTTGGATTCTGCGGATGGGTTGACCAAGGAGAAAGCCGCAGACGGTGCTCACTCACTGCTTCTCACTGGAGGGGGGAGAAAACGGGTGCTCCAGGTAGTGCCTTTTGCAGGAAAGGCAGGTAGTACACTGCACCTCAGCGCAAAAAGTAGTTCCGAGGATGTACCTACGCGCAGTGGCCTTTACGCCTTGGAAGTGACTTTTCTTTATGCTGATGGCACTCGCGACAGTCAGCGGCTTGGCTTTCCATCTCTCACCCACGGCTGGGCCTCGGCCGGCTCAGACAAGGTGCTTGCTGAATGGTGGCGTCATCGCAAGGATTTCATGGGGCAGATGCTCCAGGCGGCTGTCACCAAGCTGGCCTCCGCGCCAAAATGGCAACTGCTAGCCCTCTTGGGCACCCTTCGGCGCGTTCTGGACGAACGGCACTTGCAGCTTTACTTTGCTGATCCTGAGCTACAGGCTTTTGTTGAGCGCCGTGGTTGGGCCGGTGCTCTTCAGCGTCCTGAAGGCGATTATCTCCTCGTTGTGGATAGCAACCTAGGCTATAACAAAGTCAATGCCAGCATCGATCAGCGCATAGTTTATCATGTAAAATTGGCCACTGGGAGCCCGCCACAAGCTCAGCTAACTCTTTACTACTATAATAAAAGCATCCCCAAGCACAAAGAGTGCGACAAGTTCCGCCAGTATGTCCCCACCTATGAGGCCCTTACCCAAGGGTGTTATTGGGATTATCTGCGGATCTACCTGCCCCAGGGAGCCGAACTCCTCGAAACCGATGGGCTTGACGAACCGGTGGAAGTCTCGTCTGAGTTAGAGTATACTGTGTTTGCAACGTATTTCGTTTTGCCTCCAGGCAAAGAGCGCACGCTGCGCTTCCGTTATCGCTTACCCCCGAGCATCCTTCGGGGGACACGTTACAACCTCTATGTGCAAAAACAGGCCGGTACGGAAGCCATTCCCCTGGAGGTACTCGTCAGAGGGCCGGCAAGGTTGCAGCCGGCAGAGGGTTGTTTGCCTGTAAAGCTGAGAGAGGATGGAAGTGTCGCCCATTATCAGGGCGATTTACGGGTAGACCGGTGCTTTACGTTTGAGCTCGCTGAGAAGCGATGAGGGGAGGAGGCACATTAACCAATGACTGGAAAGCAGGGACGGCGTTCGTTGGTTGTGTTCTACCCCGAGTATGAGCAGGTACGAGCCTTTCTCCGTGTAATGGAAGGAGAAAGGAAGGAAACTTTTTACTCGATGAGAAGAATTATTGAAAAGTATCAAGGAACCCCGCAAAGTACAACAAATTGGAAGGACCCCGATGACTGGATCCCTCAGCGCTTACCCCAGGGAGAAGAACGAAACTTGGCTCTTCGCCTCTGGAGAGAAAGCGCTGGATTGATTAATCCGCGACATGTTACCCCTCTTTGGAACTTTTGCCATCCACGTCATCATGGCCTTCTGAAGACCAATGAAGAAGGCCTCCTTTATCTTTCCTCTCGAGCCAAAGACTTTCTTGATCACTCTGGTGGTCAGGTAGAACAGGAGATCGATGCATACGAAGGAGTTTTCTTCGTTCTGAAACTTCTCAGTGAGCATAGTCCTGCTAGCATTAGAGACCTTCGGGAGCTTTTTAGTGCTTTTTGCCGTGAGCAGACGAGCCTTGCAGCGGACGAGCCTATTTCTTTTGCCCTGAGAGGGCGGATTAACAACCTTCTTGCTCGTAGAATGCTCCAGAGAGAAGGTAGACTTTATGCAATCACCGAAAAAGGGCTTACTTATCTCCAAGCCCAGGGCAAGCACACGGGGAAAAGAGTTACTCCCTCTTTGCAAGTACAATTAAGGCGTCTAGCCAAAGCTCTCTCTGACCAAGCACGCAAGAGTTTGAGACAATACATTGAGGGGATGGACCCTTATCGCTTTGAACACCTTGTTCAGCGTTTACTGGAAGAAATGGGTTATACTGATGTTGAAGTGACCTCACCTAGTGGGGATGGCGGTGTCGACGTCATTGGGGAGATCGAGCTAGGGGTAAGCCGGGTGCGTGAAGTAATCCAAGTTAAACGGACTCATAGTTCGATAGGTCGCCCTGTTCTTGATCGTTTGCGAGGCTCATTACACCGCTTCTCCGCTGTGCGCGGGACCATTATCACTACAGGCAAATTTTCTAGGGGAGCACGCGAAGCCGCTTTCGAGACAGGAGCTGCTCCTATTACTCTTATCGACGGAGAAAAACTGCTTTCTCTCCTCATTGAGTATCAAATTGGCATAAAGCGGCAGAGAGTTGAGTATCTAGAGTTTGACCGCAGTCTACTTGAAACTTTTGATCAAGAGGAAAAAAAATTGATAAAAACCTTGGCGTGGACGAAATGGCGTTTTGTGAAGGAGAGGAACGCGTGGAAGAGGTTGACTTGACCCAATACTTTGATGCACTTATTCGCAAATGGTGGTTAATCGTTGGCCTGACGTTGGTCTGTGCCCTTGTAGCTGGCGTCTATGCTTTCACTCGGCCGAGCTTTTATCGAGCCCGAGCATTAGTGGCGACGGTGAAAGAAGTCACCCAAGTCTCCTTCAGCCAAGAGATTAAGACCCTTTCCGAGGATGAGATAGACCCCAAGGTGAGCCGAGCCCAGCGGCTGCGCTCTTTTGTTGCCATGGCATCTAGCCCGGCTATCGCCGAGGCTGTCTTGGCCCAGCTGGGTGACCAATTGCCTGCCCAGCAGCGCTCTACCAGAGCTCTCTTGGGTATGGTTCGTGCCGACATTCCTCGAGGCACTGATCTGATAGAGATCGTCGCTACGCATCCCAATCCTTCTATAGCTGAGATGGTAGCGAATGCTTGGGCCCAGGAATATATCCGTCAGCTGAATGAGGTTTACAGTTCTCG
>JAGGYI010000117.1 GCA_021162655.1 Anaerolineae bacterium | reverse complement strand
CTCCTTGAGCGGCACTAGAACGTAATCAAGGAGAAAACATCATAGCCCTCTAGCTTACTACGTCCATGGAGGAACTCGAGCTCGATAAGAAATGCTATACCCTCAACCTTGCCACCTAATTGCTCAATCAACTTTGCAGCAGCACGTGCAGATCCACCTGTTGCTAAGAGGTCGTCCACTAGTAACACTCTATCTCCTGGTTTGAGCGCATCTTTATGCATCTCCAGCGTGTTCGTACCGTACTCGAGAGTGTATTCCACGCTGATTGTTTCGGCGGGGAGCTTCCCTGGCTTGCGTACAGGTATAAAACCTGCCCCAAGTTTGTATGCCAGAGGAGCCCCGAAAATGAATCCCCGAGACTCGATTGCAACTACTTGATCAATAGCTCGATCTTTGTAGCGGGCCGCCAATTGATCGATGGCTTCACGAAAGGCTTGAGGATTCTGCAATAAGGGAGTGATGTCCTTGAAGAGGATGCCTTCCACAGGAAAATCAGGGATGTCTCGAATAAAAGATGCAAGATCCACTGTTTCTGCTCCTCACTTGGTTCTAGAACAGGTGTATACTAACCCCTAGCCATTGTCGCACTATTTTATCATTCTGTACCTTCTGTGTCAAGATTTTTTTCACTGCCTTGGGCTCTCGCGTGGCTGTAGCCTTGTTTGAATTGCACAGAAAAAGGTGCTTTTGGAGCCCCGAGAAGTATTTTTGTGCTATAATAGTTAGGACTTGTCAGCGTTCTCTGCCTGCTTTTTAGGAGGCTGTGGTGCTCTCCTTGCTGAGGAGCGGGAATGCCCCTAGAAACGTATATCACAAAGGAGTAATAGGGGTATCGCTTGCAGCGCTTCTGTTGCTCATAGGGGGCTGTGTCTCACATACTCCCTCTAGAACAGCCAGTTCTTCAACTCCAACTCCAACGCCCAACATTGAAAGCGCGACGCGAGTCCCTCTTCCTACGCGTGTTCTTTCTCCTACCCCCCGAGCCGATCGCCAGCCTTTGACGTTGAGAATTTGGGCACCTCCAGAGTTGGTCTTGGGATTCCAAGAGAACTCAAGTCAGCCAGTAACGCAAACTCTATCAGCTCTCCTCCAAGAGTTCGAAGGCAGTTACCCTTCTCTTCGCTTTGAAGTGGAACCCAAATCTCCTTATGGGTTGGGAGGGCTTGCCCATCTTTTAATCACTACCCATGCTGCGGTGCCTACTCAGATGCCCGATCTTGTTTTAGTTGATACGGCTGAGCTCCCCAAATTGTCTCGTGCGGGTATTCCAGTTGCTTTTGAGGATGTAATATCCCCCCAAGATTGGGAGGAATTTTACCCTTTTGCACGTCAATGTGTCACCTTCCAGGGCAAGAGCCTGGGCCTGCCAACCTATACTGATCTTCTTATTGCAGTCTACAATGTTTCTTTGGTAAAGGAGCCTCCGCGGACGTGGACAGAGCTTATGGAAATAAAGAGTTCATATATTTTCCCTATGGCGGAAGGGGATGGCTCAGCTGCCGATATCTTTTTACTTCAATATCTCGCTGCTGGGGGGACGCTGGGAAAAGAGCGCATGTCTCTCAACCCGACAATTATGGCGGGCGTCTTGCGGAACTACCGGGAAGCGATGGACAGAGGGGTGATTCCAGACTTTGTCCGAGGCCTTGGTACATTGGAGACCTGTTGGGGGGTATATCTAACCGGGGATGCGGGGATGGCCAATGTAAGTAGTTATCAATATCAAAGAGATCGTTCTCTTCTCAAGCGTACGCGTTACACACAGATCCCCACTGTTTCAGGAAAACCGCTTTCTCTGGCAAGGACTTGGGCATGGATTGTTACGACACCGGATCCGCAGCGACAGGAAATCGCCGCTCAGGTTGCTCTTTTTCTTACAAACCCAGAGGTTCTCTCCAAATGGGTTGGGAGCACCCCGCACCTTCCTGTCTCCAAGAGGGCATTAAGGAAAGTGGTACAAGATCCCGCCTATTACGCTTTTCTTGAGGATTTGATGCAACATGCATTTCCTTATCCAGATTTGCAGAGTTACTCTAGGATTCAGCCTATACTCATTCACATGATAGGCAGTGTGCTTAATGGTTCTAACACGCCGGAGCAGGCCGCCTTGGCTGCCGCGGCCCAGATAGCTCATTTGAGGTAGGCACTATGATTGGGGAAGTAGAGGAAGATATCTTGATGGATGAATCCGCTTTGAGTGCTGAGGCACGTGAACGCCTTGCCCAGATTGGGCATGCTGACATTTTGGTGGGTGTTCCTAGTCATCGCAATGGCCGAACAATTGGCGAAGTGGTTCGCGCCATCAAAGAGGGCATAGCCCAGGACCTCTCTCAGTACAAAGTAGTCTTTATGAATGCCGATGGTGGGTCCTCAGACAACACAGTCCGTCGAGTCAACGAGGTAGCTATGCCTCCAAACGTGGAGAAATTTCTTGTTACTTACCAGGGACCGACGGGCAAAGGAACAGCGATTCACGCTATTTTGGAGGCGGCTGCTACACTGCAGGTTCGAGCGTGTGTAGTCGTTGAAGCTCGTGCTCCAGGGATCGCTCCAGAGTGGGTCTCGTTACTAGCAGAACCCGTACTTGCGGGTGAGGCGCAGGTGGCAATGGCCTATTATCAGCGGAGTGCTTATGCCGCCTCTCTTGTAGATAATCTCATTTTCCCTTTCTTCCATACTTTTTTACGAACAGATTTGCGCGATCCAGTTGCTAGCGAATTTTGTCTTTCCGGCGAGGTGGCAAGAGATTTGGCCTGCTGTGATGTATGGGAGACAGAAGTTGCTCGTTTTGGATTCAACGTTTGGATGGCGACCCAAGCCCTTGTGCAAGAGTGGCCTCTTGTCCAAGTGAATCTGGGTTACCGTGGGGATCCTAGCGGCGAGCCAGGTGCCTTGTTAGACGCTCGTTTTCTTCACACTGTGGGGACGATGTTTCGTTTTCTGAGCGTTCATCGGGAGTTTTGGTTGGCAGAAAGACCTTTTTTGCGTGTCCCCAAGCGGGGGTTGGAATTTGTAGAAAAAGATATTTCTTCGCCAGAGTGTCTTTCTTCTCTCGCTTCGGCTCTTTGGGAGGGCAAAAAAAGAAGCTTTGCCGAATGGGAAAAGATCTTTTCTCCAGAACCTCTTGCAGAACTTTTAGAGACGGTCACGCACTTTGAGGAGCGCGGGTTTCCCATCTCGCTCTGGGCAAGCCTCGTAATGGAGGCTGCTCTCATCTATAATCAGGGGGAGGGGGATCCAGACAAGGTAGTGGAAGCGCTTTTGCCTATTTTCCATGGGCGAACAGCAGCGTATCTTGCAGAGACTCGGGGAATGTCTCCGAGGGAACGCGAAAAGG
>JAGGYI010000064.1 GCA_021162655.1 Anaerolineae bacterium | reverse complement strand
GGCTAAACGGGCTTAAGCGCTCTATGAGGAGAGAGAATATGAAACGGTTCTGCTAATTGCAGCCTTGCGAGGGAGCTATCATATTACTGAATTGGCAGGCGGGGATTTGATCCTTTCCATTCATCCTCGTTATCGTAGGGACCTTTTGGCTCAAGATCCTCCCAAAGAAGAACGGATAGGGATTCCTATCTCCCAAGGTGTATTGGAGCAATTGTATAGAATTCCAGAATTTATCCGAGCTTATGAGCCGGAAGGGATGAAGCCTGAGGAATTTATCACTTTCGGAGCAACGCAGCGTACCCTCGCCCAATTTACTGAGGCGGGGTGGGCTCTTTTGGAGACTTGGAATCCCTAGAGTGAAGCGAGGCGCGGTCCTTGTGGGCGTTCTTTGCCTCGGGAGGATAAAAGGTCTAGAATAAAATTGTAAACCATCAAGAGAGGCGGCTTTGCATTATGGCGATCAAGGATGTGGAAACTTTTGCCCAGGCTGTCATCGAAAATGTGGAGCGGGTAATTGTAGGTAAAAGGGAAGCTATAGAATTGGTGTTGGTGGCCCTCCTTTGCGAAGGACATGTTCTCATTGAAGATGTCCCTGGGGTTGGCAAGACGATGTTGGCCCGGGCTATGGCTATTTCGCTGGGGTGTAGCTTCAAGCGCCTACAGTGTACGCCGGATCTTCTTCCCAACGATGTAACAGGTGTTTCGGTGTACAATCAAAAGACGGGAGAATTCGAGTTTCGCCCTGGGCCAGCTTTTGTGAATATCCTTCTGGCTGATGAGATCAATCGGGCCACTCCACGTACTCAGTCAGCTTTGCTGGAATCAATGGGGGAATATCAAGTCACCGTGGATGGAGTGACTTATCCCTTACCACGCCCATTCCTTGTTTTGGCGACTCAAAACCCCATCGAATACGAGGGAACTTTTCCCCTGCCAGAGGCCCAGTTGGACCGTTTTCTTATGCGTATTAGCCTGGGTTATCCTTCTTTTGAAGAAGAGCAGCAAATCCTTATCAACTTGAGACGCCGACATCCTATTGAGACGATTGGCCAGGTGGTAGATGGCAAGGAAATACTGCGTCTGCAGCCAGAGATCTGGGATGTGACGGTGGATGATACGGTGCGTAGCTATATCGTCCGCCTTGTCCAAGCGACGCGGGAGCATTATGACCTCGCCTTGGGGGCGAGCCCACGTGGAAGTTTGGGCTTGTATAAAGCTTCCCAGGCGCTGGCAGCTATCCAAGGGCGAGATTTTGTTTTACCTGATGATGTGAAACGGTTGGCTCCCTATGTTCTGGGGCATCGTCTTATTGTGAGGCCGGAAAGCGCACTTCGTGGGCGGGACGCGCAGACGGTGTTGCGTAGCTTGCTGGAGGAAACCAAGTTGGAGCTTGGGGAAGCAGAGAGTTAGCGCAAGAGCCGCTTTAGAAAGAGGTAAATATGCGGCGTTTTGGTGCCTTCATTATAGGGTTGTTCCTTGTTGCGGCTTTCTTTCGTGTTGATTTCTTCTTTTATATTCTCTACCTTTTATTTGGCATCTTTTTCTTCGCTCAGATTTGGACAAATCGTGCTCTGCGAGCCGTACATTGCGCTCGTGAATACTCGGACAGGGCTTTCCTGGGAGATAAAGTGGCGGTGACGCTACACGTGCGCAATGACGGGGTGTTGCCTTTACCTTGGTTGAGCGTACACGAAAGCTTGCCCATTCAACTTAAATCCCCGAATTTCTTTCATTGTGTGACCTCATTGCTACCTCGCGAGGAGAAAATCTTTCAATACGAGTTGGATTGTCGCCGGAGGGGGTATTACCTGTTGGGGCCTCTTTTCCTAAACGCTGGGGACCTCTTTGGCTTGCGGGTGAATCAAAAGCGCGTGCCCACCAGAGATGTGCTTCTCGTCTATCCCCAGGTCGTTCCGTTAACCGAGCTGGGTTTGCCTGCGCAGACGCCTTTTGGAGAGATCCCTACTACGCGACACATCTTTGAAGATCCTGCTCGCATGATGGGAGTGCGCGAATACCGAGTGGGGGATAGC
This sequence comes from Anaerolineae bacterium, assembly GCA_021162655.1. GTDB lineage: Bacteria > Chloroflexota > Anaerolineae > UBA1429 > UBA1429 > JAGGYI01. The sequence continues at coordinate 2,432 of JAGGYI010000064.1, read as the reverse complement.
ATCCGGCATATTCATTGGAAGACTACCGCGGCGACAGGGACGCTGCAAGTGAAGCGTTTTGAGCCGGCCATTTCGGTGGAGGCACAGATCTTTTTGGACCTGGATCGTAGGGCATATACCCAGGGAAGGGTGAACCTCGCTAGTGAATTGGCCATTGTGGCGGCAGCTTCCATCGCCAACTATCTTGTTGAGAAGCGGCAAAAGGTAGGGGTGAGTTGTAATGGCTTTGACCCCATGGCGGCCCAAGAACAGATTATTGAACTTCCTCCCGCTCGTGGGCGCGACCAGCTCATGCGAGTGATGGATATTCTCGCGAGAGTTCAGCTTGGGGAGAAGATTCCCTTCTCGGAGGTATTGGGTCAGGCAAGTTATCATTTATCCTGGGGAGGTACGGGTATCATCATCGCTCCTCATGCTGATGACTCTCTTTTCGAGACAATGCTATTGATGAAGCGTTCAGGGTTCCATGTAGTGCTGATCCTCGTGGATCCTCAGGAGCCTTTTGCGAGGCTCCAGCGTCGCGCGCATGAAGTGGGGATTCGCGCGTATCAACTGTGGCAGGAAAAAGATCTCGATATGTGGCGGTGAAACCGATGGATCGCCAGAGCAAGCCACGGGAATCGAATGAAATATTGCACGTCGCTTTTGAGGAAGTGCTTCGCCCCTTGGCGATTGCTGGAATGTTGGCCTGTATCGCTGTGTCTTTTGCGCAGTTTATCAGGTTGTTTTTCCCTCAGTGGGCGGGGCATATCTTTGTTGCTTTGGCGTTTCTTCTCTCTTTGGAAGGTATTCAGGCACAACGACTCATTGCACGTAAGCGTCTGCGAGGGGGCGATCGCTTGCGCTTTCATTTCGTTGAATGGGTAGTATTGCTCCTTCTCATTCGTTTTAGCTTTTACATCGCTTATGGAATGGATCGCCTTCTTGCTGATGTGGCTCGTTGGTCCACGGATGTAGGGGCTCTGTTCGATGGGGCCTTTGTGGTGACAAGCTTGGTTCTAGCTGTTTTCTGGGGGGTGGCCTATGTTTTGGCGCAGACTGTTTGGGAGCTAGAGGCCCAGCCAGGAGAAAAGATGCCTTCCGTGACGGATCCGCGGCATTATTTGCAGAATACAATGCCCCGCCACGGTCAGATAGATCGGCAAGCTCGCTTGGATCGTATCGTGGGTATCTTTTTTGTTGGCGGGGTAGTGATGCTTGTTTTTGCAGGGCTTTCGCGTGTTAAGGTGCAAGATCTGATCGTCCTGCGAGGCTCGCACAGTTCTGGAGTGATCCTCAATGTACTGGTTTACTTTCTCATAGGCTTTCTACTTATTAGCCAGGCTCAGTACACTGTCCTCAAAGCTGGGTGGCAGATTCAAGGTGTTCCCATCATCACCAAGATTGGCAAGCGTTGGACGCTCTTGGCTTTGGGGTTTCTCCTTTTGATCGGTTTGTTGGCCGCGCTTCTACCGGTTAACTATTCTGTCGGGCTAGTGGGGATCCTTTCAGTGATCGTCCAGTGGACGGTCTATATCCTCTTGCAAATAGCCTTGCTCATTTTCTTTCTCTTTTCGTATCTTCTGGCTCTCTTGATGAGCCTTTTTCTTGGAGAGAGCCCGGCGACAGGGCCAAGCTTGGGAAGAATCAAGCCTCCTCCTATACCCCCAGCAGCGGCACAAGGGGGAGCCTCTTGGTGGCAGTTGCTCCGGTCGCTGATCTTTTGGACGATTCTAGTTGGCATCGTCGGATATTCCCTTTACCACTTTGTCGGGGAGCGCTGGGGGCTCCTACGGGGAGTTTCAATATCTCGTCTGTGGTCCTGGTTCAAGAAGCTCTGGGATAGCTTTTTGCGGGGCTCTCGTGAGGCAGCGCGTCAGGTACGCCGTGGTGTATCTCGGGCCCTGGCAGCCGTTCTTCCAAAAAAGTTCGAGCGCCCTCGTTGGCGATATATCTCTGTGCGTCAGCTTCCCCCTAGAGAGCGGATTCGTTATTTCTATCTTTCAATCCTCAGGCGGAGCGCGCGCCAAGGCTTTGGCCGGCCTCCGTGGGCGACACCTCTGGAATACGAGCAGACACTTGTTCAGTTCTTGCCCGAAGTGGGTGATGAAGTGCATGATCTTACTTGGGCTTTTGTAGAGGCGCGCTATAGTGCACATCCTGTGACTAACGAGCGAGCAAAAGGAGTGCGAGACGTTTGGCGGCGGGTGAAGAGAGCTATCCTGAGGCGACGGGCAGCCTCTTCGCAGGGTTGAGGTTGGTCGTGGAAATCGTTTGAGGGGCTATGGACCTTTTCGATCAGGCGATGAAAGAGCAAATTGAGCGTGAGGCTCCTTTGGCTGCGCGGATGCGCCCACGCACCTTGGACGAATTCGTGGGCCAGGAGCATGTCGTGGGACCTGGTCGTTTGCTGCGACGAGCGATCCAGGCGGATCAGCTTTCTTCGGTGATTT
>JAGGYI010000042.1 GCA_021162655.1 Anaerolineae bacterium | reverse complement strand
GTTCTCTTGGGCCTCCTTCGCTTTCACCGCTGGAAGCAGGACCTCCCCCTCAGTGGCACCCTGCTGATCACCCTTTTGCTCCTGGCCGGGGCAAGTATTCCCCATAACCCTATCTATGCGCTTGTCCGCCGAATCCCCTACGTGCTCTCGCGCTATGGGTTCCGCTACTTTTGGCCCCTCTCCTTCGCCTTTGCCGCCTTGGGTGGGCAAGGGGCTGAGCTCCTGATCCCCCCTCGCAGAGAGGGCCTCTGGCGGCACCTAGCTCCAGCGCTCCTCATCATCCTTTTGGGAATTGACCTCTGGCCTCTAAGCCAATTCTACCAGACGACGGAAAGCTACCTCCCTACGGAAGCCATCGCCCTTCACCGCCACCTTGGGCGCATCCCAGGGCAAGAGCGCTACTGGGTGCCCTTCCTCCTCAAACGCCCAGGGCGCCACTATGCCGACACCTCCTATGGAGTGCGCTACAACAGGCGCGCCTCGATCAACGACGACGAATACCACACTCCCACAGCCCCTTACCGCGCCACCCTCTTCTTCCGCCAAGCCCTCAGAGGGCAACTTGAATCTCCCCAGGGGCTCTCGGCATCCGCCCAGGCCATCCTCGATCTCTCCAATGTTCGTTACTTGCTCCTGCCCCTCCAACCTCAGGCCTACCAGGAGGTCGCTGAAAATCTCTTGGCAAGACCCAATTGGCAGCTCATCGAAAAAACCGCTTCCACCGCTCTATTGGAGAATCTCTCTGTACGGCCCTTTATCCACGCTTATCACGCCGGCCTAAGCTGCCGAGTCCTCTCGGACGAATCCCTCCTTTCCCTCCTGCCCCAGGCCCTTGCCCGGGGATACGCCCTGGTGGAACAGCCATCCCAACAAGACACACTCCTATTCAAAAGCGAACGCCTTCACCCACCGGATGCGCTTCCCTCTCTGCCTCCCCTTGCCCCAGCAAAGGTCCAATTCGTTATGGCACGTCCCAAAGCGAATGAGATCCGGGTACGCTTTCAAGCGGAGGAACCCTTTATCATGCTGGTCAGTGAAAGCTGGTACCCTCATTGGCACATCTATCTCAACGGTAAAGAACGCCCTCTCTTGCGCGTCAACGGGAACTTTATCGGAGCATATATCCCTGCACACCAAGGGGAAATTCTCCTCCATTACCGACAGCCCTGGTATTTCTGGGCAGCACTCTGCCTCAGTGCCGCCTCTTTACTAGGCACAATCATTTATCTTGCCTGGCCTCAGCCTGTCCGCCTTCGCCCCGACGCCGGATGACCCGCGCCGGCACGCCCACCGCCACGCTGTTCGGGGGCAAACTCTTGGTGACTACAGCGCCAGCCCCCACCACCGTGCCCTCGCCAATGGTCACTCCATCGAGCACCTGGACGTTCAACCCAAGCCAAACATTATCCTCTAAAACGATATCCCCCGAAGAGATAATATCCTGCTCGCGAATGGCTTTACTCGTATCTTCAAAACCATGCTCATAGGGGCTAAAGCCACAGTGGGGGGCAATCTGCACGTTCCTGCCGATGATAGTGCTCCCCAAAAAGCCTTTGATATTACAGTGCGATTGAATATGGGTGTGATCGCCAATGATGACGCTTCCCCCTCTACCTACCTCAATGATCGTACCGCGATAGATGTGCACCCCTTCACCCAAACGCACCTCGCCCCCATCGGGGTGAGAGTAGATCGTCACATAGTCATCGATAAAGCAATGAGGGCCTACAACCAACCGCGGGCAGTGGATATCCGCCTTGGGTGAGATGTAGGGCTTGGAAGTCAGGTTCGCTAGCACGCGCCTATCCTTATAGGGCCCCCTCAATGCCCCTGCAAGGCGTAGACAGCACCGGCCAATGAGCGGCATCGCCGAGAGCTCCATCAGCCCTTTGGCCATCATCCTTTTGATGCGAAACCCCAACGAAGCCAAACCGTCCTCCTCACTATACATAGCCATGCCTACGGAACCACTCGACTGCCTGACGGAAAGCCACTTCCAAGGGCATCTGCGGCAAGCCCAGCTCACGGATCGCCCGCGAAGGATCCGCCGTCAGCGCCTCTGGCCGATAGCTAGGAGCAGAGGGCTCTTCCTTGGCCTTCAATAAAAACCCTCGCCCCAGAGCTTTGGCCCGCTGCCACAGCTTGCGCACTCCACGTGGCCCAGGAGGTCGCACTCCTGAGACGCGTTCCATCAGGGCATAAAAGCCCTCGCGGGTGAGGTTGCCACGAGAATTTCCCAAGATGTACCGCTCACCAAAGCGCCCCCGCCGGGCCGCAAGCAAGTGCCCCCAGGCCACATCCTCCACGGCAACAAAGTTGATCCCCCCAGGCAGGAAGGAAGGCTCTTTGCCTCGCAGATAGTCTAAAATGCGCTGCCCCGTGCTGCTGGGCTTGATGTCCCGAGGGCCCACGGGAGCACAGGGGTTTACCACCACGATGGGCGCTCCCTGCCGAGCCATCTCCAACGCCAAGTTCTCTGCCTCGAGCTTGGAGCGCACATAAGGGCTAGCCCGCTCCCAATCGCAAAAGATATCCTCCTCGGTGGGCAACCGCTTCTCCAAAGGTCGGCCGATCGTCCCTATGGTGCTCGTGTGAACAATGCGTTCCACCCCCTGCGCCAAGGCCTCCTCAAGGAGATTGCGCGTCCCCTGGACGTTCACCTGGAACATGAGCTCGGCCTCTTGGGGACGGGTACTGTAATAGGCCGCCACGTGATAAACTTGCTGGCACCCCGCCAAGGCCCGCCGCAAGGAGACACGGTCGAGGAGGTCTCCTTCGAGCAAAAGGACCTCGAGCCCCTCCAGGTTGCGGAGATCGCTTGTAGGGCGCACCAGGCAAACCACCTCTATCCCCTCTGCTAAAAGCCGCCGCACCACCGCCGAACCAACAAACCCCGTCCCTCCGGTCACCAGGGCCCGCATCAGTGCCTCCCCCAGCTTTTCAGCCGTCGCCAAAAGCGTCGCCAACGACTCCCGCCGGCCCGAGTCAAATCCTTGCGGACTCTGGCGAACAAATGCACTTGGGACTGCAATTCCTCCTCTATAGGCCTTGGCAAAGGAGAAAGCCCTAGCCCAGGATAAACCCGCAGCACCTGGATGGAGAGCTCATCCGGCTGCACGCGTTGTACGAAAGCCGCCGTCTGTTGAACGCTGGCAAGATCCTGCCCAGGCAACCCCACCAAGACAAAGAGCCGATAAGCAATGCCCAGACGCCGGCATTCCCCTGCCAAAGAGGCCACCTGAGCGAGATAAGCCTCCACCTGTTCCTTGGATTCTACCCG
>JAGGYI010000154.1 GCA_021162655.1 Anaerolineae bacterium | reverse complement strand
GCATTGATCTCTTTGATGATCTCAAAGATCTCCTCAACGAGGATGGGAGCCAAGCCCATGGAGGGCTCATCGAGAAGGAGGAGGCGAGGCCGCGACATCAGCCCCCGCCCCATCGCCAGCATCTGCTGCTCGCCTCCCGAGAGGGTACCCCCAAGCTGGTTGAGCCGCTCTTTCAAGCGAGGGAAACTTGCAAAGACCCGCTCCATCGATTCGCGGATCTCTTCTTTATCCCTGCGCGTATAGGCCCCCATCTCGAGGTTCTCCTGCACGGTGAGGGTTGAAAAGATCTGCCGGCCCTCTGGCACTTGAGAGATGCCCATGCGCACAATGCGCTCGGCAGGCACCCGGACGATGCTCCGCCCATCAAAGCGGATATCTCCCTCGATAGGCCGCAAAAGGCCTGAGATGGTCTTGAGCGTCGTCGTCTTGCCGGCACCATTCGCCCCAATGAGGGTAACGATCTCTCCCTCATCGACGTGAAAAGAGATCCCATGCAGGGCCTTGATAGCCCCATAGGCCACATGCAGGTTTTCAACTTCCAAAAGCATCGAACTTTATCCCCTTCTCTGATCGTGTACCCAAATAGGCCTCGATCACGCGTTCGTTATTCTGGATCTCTCGCGGGGTTCCTCTGGCGATCACCTCACCAAAGTCCATCACGGTGATCCACTCACAGATGCCCATCACCACGCGCATCTGGTGCTCAATAAGCAGGATGGTGAGCTTGAACTCGTCGCGAATGAAATGGATGAGCTCCATGAGATCGCCCACCTCGCGGGGGTTCATCCCTGCCGCCGGCTCATCCAAGAGAAGCAACCGCGGCCTGGCAGCCAGGGCACGGGCGATCTCAAGGCGGCGTTGCTCTCCATAGGGCAGATTCTTGGCCAGCTCAAGCTGGCGATCCTGCAAACCAAAGACGGCCAAAAAGTCTTGGGCCCGCTCGGTGAGGATGCGCTCACGCCGGGTGAAGCGACCCAAACGGGTGATGGCCTCCACCAAGCTATAGCCTGCATAGGTGTGATAGGCGATGCGCACATTGTCGAGCACCGTCAGGTTCTGAAAGAGGCGAATGTTCTGAAAAGTGCGCGCGATGCCCAAACGAGTGATGAGATGAGAGGGCAGCCCCACGATCTCGCGTCCATCGAAGAGGATGCTTCCCTCTGTAGGTTGATAGATCCCCGTGATGACGTTAAAGACGGTGGTCTTGCCCGCTCCGTTGGGGCCTATGAGCCCATAGAGCCCGCCCTCGGGGATGGCCATGGTAAAGTCGGAGACAGCCCGCAACCCTCCGAACATCATCGTCAAATGGCGGATATCGAGGATGCGGTTCGTCTCTGCATGCCGGGGGTTGATGAGATATTCTGCCATTGTCTATGCCTCCTCCCCCTCGTCATCCTGCGGGCTGGGCTGCACCACACGCTCGGGCACGGGAATATCCCGCTCCGGCGGCAATGGTGCTCGGAGCCATCCCCACTCGGTAGTGCCCAAAAGACCCTGCTGCCTAAGCAACATGATCAAAAGCAGGAAGATAGGATAGATGACGAAACGCCAATCCTCAAAGCCCTGAGGCAAGAGAACGCGCAAACCCTCGATGACCAAGGCAAACATTCCCGAGGCAACGATCGTGCCCGTCATGCTCCCCAGGCCACCAAAGACGATGATGATCAACGGATCGAATCCCTTGATCATGTTAAAGCTGCTGGGATGGAGGAACCCATAGAGATGGGCATAGAGCCCACCGGCGATGCCTGCAAAGAAACCTCCAAAGGAAAAGGCCACCGTCTTGAGCTGGTTCACATCGATGCCCATCGTCTTGGCAGCGATCTCATCCTCGCGAACGGACATGATCGCCCGACCATGGCTCGAGTGAATGAGGTTGCGTATAATGATCACTGAAAGGACGAGCGCACCAAAAACCCAAGGCCAGGTTGTCCATCGGGGGATGCCCACCATCCCGCGGGCGCCCTTCATCGTGGGGATGACCATGTCCGAGTTCTGCAGAGCGGTATAGACCATGATAGCGAAACCCAAGGTGGCGATGCCGAAATAGTCGGAACCCAACCGCAAGAGAGGCAGGCCCACCAAAAAGGCCACCAGAGCGGCCATGGTCCCCCCATTGAGCAAGGCCAACAAAAAGACCACTTGCTGAGCCACCTTCTTGGGCAAGGGAAGGAGAATCTTGCCCAGGGCCAACACCAGCCACTTGTGTAGTTGGCCCGCCACCAGCACTCCCACGGCAACGGCCACCGCGGTCATCAGAAGAACTACGATGGTCGTCAAGACCCAAGTCTCATGTCCTTTGAGGTGAGCACCAAGCCCTGCACGAAGGCGATCGCGCACGGCACCCACCCGCATCCATTTAACCAAAAGAAGGGTGAGGACCAGGCCCACCTGGCCAGCGATGATCCAAGAAAGGGCCCCAATACGCATTCCGCTCCATTTCACAAGAAAATCCTTGGTGATAAGGGCCGAACCATACGCTCCAATGGCATAGAAGCCAATGTGCCCCAGAGAGAACTGTCCATTAAAGCCATAGATCAGGTTAAGCCCCAGGGCGGAGATCGCCGTAATGGAAGCCAGCTGAATCACTTGATACCAATACGTCGTAATCTTGCCACTCTTTTGTGCATAGACGACGAGCAGATAGAGGAGAACGGCAACTAGGAGCGTGGGGACCCACGAGGGCAGAAAACCTCTTCGTCTTTTGGACATGCTGGCTCCCTCCTAGACCTTCTCTATCTGAGGCTCGCCAAAGATACCCGTGGGCTTGACGAGGAAGACGACGATGAGCACGAAAAAGGCGAAAAAGTCACGTAGGCGAGACCCCATGGGCAAAAAGCTCACCACGAGGACGTCGATGGTGCCCATGAGCAAGGATCCCACAAAGGCTCCCGGAATGTTGCCGATCCCTCCGAGTACTGCGGCAACAAAAGCTTTCAAGCCGGGCATCACCCCCATAAAAGTCCAGATCTGGGGGAAGGCGATAGCATAGAGCACCCCACCGGCCCCAGCTAGGGCCGCGCCCAGGGCAAAGGTCAGAGAGATAATGCCATCGACGTTAATGCCCATCAGGCGAGCGGTAGGTTTATCCAAAGCAGTGGCCCGCATGGCCTTGCCCACCTTGGTCATACGGATGATATACTGCAAAACGAGCAAAAGAATAATCGTCAAGACGACGATGATGACGGTGATATTCGAAATCAAAACTCCCTTGACGTTCCAGACTACCACCTTAAAGGGCCGCTTGAAGGTGATATAATCTGGCCCAAAAACCCAACGCAGGGCGGTGAAATACTCGAGGAAGAACGAAACCCCAATAGCCGTGATGAGCGCCGCGATGCGTGGGGCATCGCGCAGAGGTTTATAGGCCACCCGCTCAATGACCACGTTCAGCACCGTGCAAACGGCCATGGCAAAAAGGATGGCTGGAATGAACCCCCAGCCATACTGGGTGATCGCATAAAAGCTGGCAAAAGAGCCAACCATGAAGACGTCACCATGGGCAAAGTTGATCAGGCGGACGATGCCATAAACCATGGTATAACCCAAAGCGATAAGAGCATAGACAAAGCCTAATTTGAGCCCATCGATGACGGCCTGGAGGAAATAAATGGGGCCGTTCAAGCGTACGAGAGAAACTATCCCCAAGACGATCCCTACGACCAGAGCAAGGTAGATCGCCCAAACGATGACACGCAAGAGAATCTTTAATTGCCGCATCCAACCTCCTCAGCCTATTCGGCAGAGACGTGGAAGATAGAAAACATCAAAGAGGGGAGGGTTGGTGTACCCTCCCCTCTGAGGGACTATTCGCTTACGGGGCGACGAACTTGTAGAAGACCTTCTTCCCATTCTCAATCTTGATGATGGCCGCCTTCTTGATCGGGTCCCCATGCTCATCAAAACTGATCTCTCCAGAGACCCCTTCATACTTGATCGCAGCCATCTTGTCCTTCACTACCGCCGGATCGTCTACCCCAGCCTCCGAAATCGCCTGGAGTAGGATCTTCGCCGCGTCATACCCCAACGTCGCCAAGGCATCCGGCACCGCCCCGTACTTGGCTTTGTACGCCTTCACAAAGTTCTGCACAATCGGCCGCGGATCCGCCGGCGAGTAGTGGTTCGAATGATACCCACCCTCAAAAAGCTCCATCCGCAGCTCCGGCGAATCCCATCCGTCTCCACCCAATAGCGTCGCCTTGATCCCTTTCTCCTTCACCTGCTCCGCTATCAGGTTCACCTTCGAATAGTAGTCCGGCAGGAACAATACGTCTACGTCCGCCGCCGCTACCTTCCCCAAAATCGCCGAAAAGTCCGTGTCATCCTTCGTGTAGGCCTCAAATACCGGTACCGTGCCCCCCATCTTCTCAAAGGCGGCCTTAAAGTACTCCGCTAGACCCTTCACATAGTCGTTCCCTACATCGTACAACACCGCCGCCTTCTTCGCCCCAAGCTCCCGCGCCAGCGACGCCATCACCTCGCCCTGGAACGGATCAAGGAAGCACGCCCGGAAAACATACTCTTTGTTGCTCCCATCCTCGTTCACCGTCACCGCAGGGTTCGTCGACGTCGGCGAGATCTGCAGTACATGGTTCGCTTCGCAAATCTCTGAGATCGGGATCGAGGCACTCGAACATACCGCACCTACAATGTACTTGACCCCGTCCTCAAAGATCACCTTGTTCGCCGCGTTCGCCGCCTCCTGCGCGTCGCACTTCGAATCCCCGATCACGACGTCGATCTTCCAGCCAGCTGCCTTGGCCTCCTCTATCGCCATCAGCGCACCGTTCCGCGTGGATTCACCAAATGTCTTTACATCCCCGCTCAACGGCGCCAAAATGGCAATCTTGACTGGGAAGTCAGGGGCAGGAGGCACAGCAACCTTGCCTTCCTCTTTGACCGGCGAAACAAGCTCGCCACCAGAGATCCACTTGGCATAGATCTTGTCATAAGTGCCGTCCGCCTTGACCTTCTTCAAGCCCTCATTAAAGAGCTTGAGGAACTCTTGCATCTCACCCTTGCGGACGACCACGCCGTAATACTCATCAGTAAAGGGCTCACCCACGATCTTGAGCTTACCCTTGAACTGATCCGAATTCAGGGCATAGTCAGCAGCTACCGGGGTATCCACGACGACGGCATCAATGTTGCCACCGACCAGGTCCATAAAGGCCAGATCGATGGTGTCGTACTCTTTGAGGGTCACACCCTCCATCTTTTGCACGGCCAGAGCGCCGGTCGTACCAATCTGGGCGCCAACTGTCTTGCCCTTGAGGTCATCCGGGCCTTTGATGGCCGTCTCATCCGCGCGGACAACAACGATCTGTCCAGCGTTGATGTAAGGATCAGAAAAGTCGTACTTTTGCTTCCGCTCATCGGTGATGGTCACCGCGGACATGATGGCATCGTAATCACCGGTCTCCAAACCAGCAAAGATGCCATCCCAGGCCGTATTCTTGAACTCGACCTCAAAGCCCATCACCTTGGCGATAGCGTTCATCAAATCGATGTCAAAGCCGACGATGTTCTTGTTCTCGTCGACAAACTCCATCGGCGGGAAAGCAGCATCCGTCGCGACGACGACTTTGAGTTTTTCCGCCGCTTTGGTAGGCTGTTCTGCAGCTTTCGTAGGCTGCTTGGCGGCCTCAGTCGGCTTGGGTGCCGGCGTAGGTGTGGCCGGTGCCTTACAGGCCGAGAGGACCAAAGCCACAATCATCAGAATGGTGACCAAGACCCCAAACTTGGGCTTCATCTTGCGCTCCTCCTCATTCGAGTTTCAACAGAGTGGAAACGGCTTGGAGATCATCTTTCGTGATGATCAAAGGGCTGCCAACCCCCACGACCTTCCGCCTCATCGCTTAGGGTCTAGCACCATTGCTCGACCAAACACACAAATTCAGGCCTTGCCTCCTTTCATTGGACAATGGCAAGCTCTGTGCAGGGCATTATACCACAAATGAAGCGAGATGGAAAAATCCCCCTCCCCAGGCCCCCCAAGAGTATTTTGGAGAGAACCCCACCTTCAGATAATATTATTTTATGTCTGCAAATGAGCATTCGGCAAGTGGAAATCCTCCTGAAAATCTCCTTGCCCTCTGGCGCCGCATAGGAAGGATCTGGCTCACCTACATCAAAGGGCAATTGCTCATCGCTCTCATCACTGGAGGGGCCGTCTGGGCGCTGAACGCTGCCATCGGACTCCAGTGGGCCTTGCCCCTTGGTTGCCTGGCAGGCCTTTTGAACACCGTCCCCGGCATTGGGCCACTGATCGCCATCATACCCGCCGCCATCGTCGCCGTCTGGAAAGGCTCAAGCGTGCTCCCTGTGAACCGCTGGCTTTTTGGCCTCATCGTCATTGGCGCTTACCTTCTCTTTCAGCAGATCAGCGCCTTTTTCATCGAACCCTGGATCACCGGCAAACGTCTACGGCTCCCTGCCTTGGTTGTCCTGCTGAGCGTCTTTATCGGCGCCCTAGTGGGGAACATCATCGGGGCCCTCATCGCCGTACCCGTCGTCGCCAGCCTCCGCGAGATCGCCATCTTTGCCCTACAGCGGATCAAGCGCCCACGCCAAGGCCGACGCTTGCCCCCTCCCGAGGAAACGGCTATACTGCCCTCAGAGAATAAAGAGGAGGGTGGGCCATGAAGCAGACGAGCAACTATCTGGCTTTTGACCTAGGGGCGGAAAGTGGTCGAGCCGTGCTCGGCCGTTTCGATGGGGAGAAGCTAACCCTCGAAACGCTCCACCGCTTCCCCAATGGGCCAATCAAGCTCTTTCAGAGCCTCTACTGGGATGTCCTCCGCCTCTTTAACGAGATCAAGGCCGGCCTAGCCATCTATAAACGCGAGTATGGCAAAGAGCAGCTCGCCGGCGTCGGCTTGGACACCTGGGGGGTCGACTTTGGCCTGCTCAACAAGAACGATGAGCTTCTCTCCAATCCCCACAACTATCGCGATCCACGCACCGAGGGGATGGTCCAAGAAGCTTTTGCCCGCGTACCGCGGGAAGAGATCTTTCGATACACGGGCATCCAGTTCATGGAGATCAATACCCTCTACCAACTCCTCTCGATGAAATTGCAGAACGATCCCATCCTTGAACAGGCAGAGACGCTCCTGATGATGCCCGACCTCTTTAACTTTTGGTTGACGGGCGTCAAAGCCTGCGAACTCTCAGAGGCCACCACCAGCCAGCTCTATGATCCTCGCCAAAAAGATTGGGCCTATCCTCTGATAGAGAAACTGGGCCTCCCCAAACACATCTTTCAAAAGATCATTCCCCCAGGCACCATTTTAGGGCCTCTGCATTCCACCATTGCCCAAGAGATCGGGTTAGAGGGCGTCTCGGTGATCGCCCCTGCCTGCCACGATACAGGTTCAGCCGTGGCCGCCGTCCCCGCCCAAAGCGAGAACTTTGCCTACATCAGCTCGGGCACCTGGTCATTGATGGGCATCGAAAGCCCCGAACCGATCATCACCGAGGAGAGCCTCGCCTTTAACTTTACGAATGAAGGTGGCGTCTTTGGCACCATCCGCTTCCTCAAGAACATCATGGGGCTCTGGCTCGTCCAAGAGTGCCGGCGCACCTGGGCCCAGGAAGGCGAAGAGCTCTCTTATGCAGAGCTCACCGAACTGGCCGCCCAGGCTCCTGCTTTCGGTCCTCTCATTGAGCCCGATAGCACCGAGTTCCTCCGTCCGGGAAACATGCCCGAACGGATCCGCCAATTCTGCGCGCGTACAGGGCAGGCTCAGCCCAAGAGCAAGGGAGAGATCGTCCGTTGTGCGCTAGAAAGCCTGGCCCTCAAATATCGCTGGGTGCTCGAGAAGCTGGAACTCATGCTGGGCAAGGAGATTGGAACGATCCACGTGGTGGGTGGTGGCTCTCAGAACTGGCTCCTCTGCCAGCTGACGGCCGACGCAACCCAACGCCCCGTCGTCGCGGGCCCCGTCGAGGCCACCTCAACGGGCAACATCCTCATGCAGGCCATCGCCCACGGCGAAGTAGGCTCGCTTGCCGAAGCCCGCGAGATCGTGCGGCGTTCCTTTGAGCTGATTACCTACGAGCCCCACGGCGGAGATGGCTGGGAAGAGGCTTATAGACGCTTCCTAAAGATCAAAGAGCAGCTCCCCAAGGTGCAATGATGACCAAGAAAACGCTTCTTTTCAATGGAACTCTCTATGCTTGTGATGGAACCCACCGCGAGGGGTGGCTTTTGGTAGAGGGGAGCCGCATCGCTGCCCTAGGTGAGGGGGAACCCCCTGAGATAG
>JAGGYI010000297.1 GCA_021162655.1 Anaerolineae bacterium | reverse complement strand
GCCAAGAAACCATCAATATAGTGCCATTGATAGTTTCCCTCGGTAGGCTCAAGCTGATCCCAATAGAAGCTTTGATGCCCCCCAACTATGTTATAAGTAGCAGGGTCCAAATTCCGGTTGTCGCGAGCTGCATAGAACCCTGGGTGGGCCCCTGAGGGGACCCAGAGAGGTTCTGCCCCCACACTCTGCGGCTGGGCCCCACCATCAGCCACACCAGCTTGAGAGCTCCCTTCCTCCTCGGGGCTCCACGCCATGGCAGGGATAGAGACGGCCAGGATCATCCCGAGAAGCAGAATAAAGGCCACTCTCAATTGGATCGTTCTCATCTTTCCCATTCCTCACTCTGACATATTCATGGAGAGATCAACGCAGGGCAAAAGAGGCCTCCTCTCCAGGACGCTTTACTTTAAAGACGGAAAGCCTCCCCAAAGGATACGCCTCTCATGCGCCATCCCCCAGTAAACCACATCTAAATAACCGTTCGATGAAAAGCTGTGCTCTCCTCTCTGACAATCCTTACATTCAAGCCCCAAATACCTGCGAATCACCTGGGCAATATGACAGGGAGGGGAGCTATAGGGCACCAACGTGCGGCGCTCCACCTCAGCCAGGGCGAGGGGGAGATCTTGGAGGCGACGGCACCAGACCAGATGCCCCCGCGATTCAAGGGCCGCAAGAAGATCCTCTTGATGGAGATCATAACGATCGGGATTACTCAGAGCAACCAGCTTGATCCCTCGCTGAAGAACTTCGATCACCGTGCCCAACCCCCCGTGTGAGACAACTACCCGAGCCCGCTCGTAGTAGGGATCCAAGGAAGGAGCAAAGCGGAAATATTCCATCCGCTGGGGGATATATTTCCCTCGGCCAATTTGAGCAACGACCGGTTCGCCCAGCTGAGGTGCCAGCTCGTCCATCTTGTGCACCAAAGCATCAAAGTCCGTCGTCCCTACCGTGACGAAAATCATCTCCCCTCTCCCTCAGAACAGCCGCCCTGCATAGATGGCACGAGGATAGCGCTCCTGTAGCTCTGGCCACTGGACGAAAAAGAGATGTGCCACTCGATACATCAACCTACCCGTCAAAGAGAGGCGGGTCACTCGAGAACCTGTCTCGACAAAGATCACCTTAGCGCCCAGGAAGCGCCCCAGAAAACAGACGGGCACAGCTACCGCAGGGCCAGAGCTCAGGATCACTTGAGGGCGAAACCGACGCAAAATGTGCCAGGCCCTCCAAGCAGCATAAAGAGTGCGACAAACATCGCGCAAAAAGTGATGCTCTTTGCCCCGAGGGCGCGGCAAGCGGAAAACAGGCCCCTGATGTCGGATCTTGGCTTCAGAGACAACGTCATCCTCCACCAGCACATATCCATACTCAAAGTCCTGCTCTCCTAGCATATCTACCAGGGTGAGCATCTCCTTTGTATGTCCTCCCTCTCCCAAGACGACGAGCGCTCTCACCCTCGGCGCCTCCTCCTGAGCACCTCTTTATAAAGGGATAACAAACGCTGTGCTTCTGCCTCCGTCGAGAGGTGCTGGATTGCCTCTCGCCCCCGGGTACGCCGTCCGAAAGCTAGAGCTTCCTCCAGCTTGGCCGCCAGATCCTCTGGGGTATGCTCCGCAAGAAAGCATCCCTCTACTCCCGAGATCACCTCAGGCACATCACCAACAGGGGTAGAAACAAGCGGCAAATTGCAGGCCATCGCCTCTTTGATCACCACAGGCGAACCTTCATGGTCCGAAGTCAATACCAAAACGTCAGCAGCGTTCATATAGGTAGGAATCTCCTCATGGGGCACCTTGCTGACGATACGCAAATCGACGTCATCCCTCCTCTGGCGAAGCAGCTCGAACGCCGCCTGGGCCAAATCCAACCGCTTCTCTGGCCGAGGATCACCCACCCAGAGAACCACCTTGCGCTCCAAAGGCCAACCCAATGCCTCACGAGCCTCCTCTTGCGGCTGAGGGGCAAAAAGCGTCAGATCCACCCCGCAGGGGATGACCAACGCCCGCGGATCCCCCAAAAGGTGCTTGTGTTCTTCAGAGGTCACAATCACAGCATCCACCAAAGGGGCCAACCGACGGCAAAGCCACCCCTGGTAGGTGTGCATCTGGCCTGGAGCGTGAAAGCTCTGCACGATGGGCAAGCGAAATTGCGCCCTGGCGATCCACCCAGAGAAGACATAATGGGCATGGATCAAGTCGTAACGGACATAGTGCAACTGCCGCCAAAGGCGAGGATACCCCCAAAGGTAGTTCCAACGGCTCGCACGTCCATTAACAAAAAGCACATCTATCTCAACACCCAAGGCCCTCAACGCCCGCACTTGTTCATAGACAAAAGTCCCAAAAGAGGGGTCTTCCTCATGGGGATACATGTTGGTTAACATCAACACCCGGATAGGCATTCATCCCTCCATTGGCTCTGCCACATCTTGCAAGGCCTCCCCTGGAGCGTAATAGGAGATCAGCACCTCATGAGTCAGGCGGTCCTGAACCTCTACTAACTCTTCCTCCGCGTTCACCAAACGCATATCCCAAGGTACAGCCAAACGGTGATAGACAAACACCTGACGCTCTAAAAAGGGCAAATACTCCTCTGGCTTGCGCGCCAAAGCCTCCTCAGGAGAGACATCCAATAGATAAGCAATATGAGGCTGTGGAAAGAGCCAGAGCGCCAGCTTGGCAGGCCACGACTCTGCAACTTGGACTCGGTCAACCAAGGCCGCCAACTCCACAAGCACATCATAGATATAGCGATCTGCCAGGACGATCCGCCCCCGCAAGAGAGCCCAACAGATCTTTGGCCAACAGGTAAGAAAGGCATCTGCCAAGGTCAGCAGAATCCATCCCCACCGCAGAAGGGGATGCTGTAGCCAGAAGCTCTTGCGGATAACTTTGGCCTCTCGCGAGCCACCCTGCACATCTAGCCCCTGCCGACGAGGCAACAAAGGCTTGACGAGCCGGATGAGCGCGTCCGTCAAAGGGGACGAGGCCCCTCGGCACCAGATAACCTCCGCGGCCAGGTCGCACTCTTGCAGGGCCCCGCGCAACCCTTGGACGAGGGAAGTCTTCCCCGAGCCATCCACCCCGCTCAAAGAGATCAGCATCGGCCGTTGCCATCTGAAGGGCAACCGACGCTCAACCCCTGCCCAGGAATGGCGCAACGCATCGAGGGCCTTCTGTCCCCAGGAGATCGTCTTATCTCGCCAAATCTTGGCATAGTAATGCCGCTTGCTAAAGAAAAAGCCAATGCGCCAAGGGAAGCTGGGCTGTGCAGAAAGGCGCTCATCCAGACACCTCCGAGACCATCCGGGCACCTCTCGCCGCGCCCGGGCCACCACTTCCTTGGGGAAGCTATGCTCCCCATAGAGCCAACGCTCCAGCTCAGCCCATAACCAAATGGATGCTTCCAGCCCCTCGCGCCAGCCCCAACGCTCCGCCTGCTGGAAGATTCGCTCCCAATCCAATTCCTCCCGGAGGAGATGGACAACTTTCCAGAGATCTCCGAGCTTGACCTCTTTATCCTCATAAAAGGCATGAGCCATAGTTATGAGCAACCCCTCTTCTGCCGAGGGGATCAAAAGGTCAGGGTCATCCTCAGGACGCCTAGCCTTCGCCAGGACAACCCTATCATCCAAAAAACCCGTCCCCCAGCCAACAAACTCGTGCAAATGAATGGCGCTGACAGAGGTGCCCTCGTGGAATTTGCGAAAGAGGAATTTGTGGGGCTCCTCCACGTTCTTGAGCTCTACATATCCCTCATCCAAGAGGATCTCCCGGGCCAGGGGTGCATCCTCAAGGGAGACAAGGACATCTATATTATCGGAACGATAGGGGAAGGATGGAGCGATCCCCACAGATTTGATCAACACTGCTCGTATCCCAGCTTGAGCCCAAGCATGGGATACCTGCAAGTACTCCTCTCGCCAGGCCACCCACCGCTGGCGCTCTTCCTCACGCGCTCGTTGAAAGACCTCACTTGAAAGGAGGGGAGTGAAAAAAGGATCGCGCACCGCCAGAGAGAGCAGAGGGATCTTATTTCTTTGACACGCCCTCACCAAAGCAGGGGCTCTTTCTGGCTTCAGAGAACAAAGCTCCTTTACCTCTCTCGTGGGCATAAGCAAGTGGGCAAGCAAGCGCGCTGTCGAAAGATCAGTGCTCATTCTTCTCCCTCTGCTGGCAAACGGTAAATCCCTATGATTTGATTGCGCAACCAAGCCAGCGGAGCCAAATTAGTCAACCGACTATAGAGTAGCCCCAGGGTATAGGTCCAGGGATTCTGTGTCAAATAAGCATAGGTTTGATCCACCGTGTAGAGCCATTCCCGGCGGAAACCCGCTTGGCTCAACCCCCGCTCCAACGCCGCAGGGGTATTCGCTCGGTAAAAGGTAGGGAAAACATCCTCCTCTGCCGTGCCAATGCGCGCTTTGAGGCGTTTGTGCAACGAGATGGGTAACAACCTGGCCAAGAGAAAAAGAGGTGTATGGACGGCTGGGGTCTTGAAACAAAAATACCCTCCGGGTCTGAGCACCCTGGCAAACTCAGCAAAGGCTCTGAGAGGATCGGGCAAGTGCTCTATTACTAGATAGGCCAGGACAAGGTCAAAACTTGCCGAAGCAAAGGGCAACGCCTCGCAGCTCCCCAAAACAAAACCGTCCAAGCGGGGCTCCCTCGGCGCAGAAAGGTCCACCCCCACAAGGAAACCTATCCGCTGACGATGTTCTTGGAGGACCCAGCTGCCCGACCCCGAACCTGCATCAAGCACCAGGGCACCCTCGGGCAAGCAATGCGCCAACCTGCGGGCAAAGAGCCCAAAGACTCGTTCTTCCAAATCAGGATAGAAACGTGCTTCAAGGGCTCGTCGCGTCTTCGAATCGATCATGCCCCCTGTCCTCTCTTCGCCGTCTCCATAACCTCCTGAACCTGCTCTAGGATCTGCTCCATCACTCGAGGCCAAGCAAAGCGCTGGGCCAGGGCGCGTGTCCCAGCGGGAAACCTATCCCGACATGCCGCAACGGCCTGGACCATCTCTTCCAGACTATCAACGTAATGGATCCCCTCCCCTTGGGCAAAACACTCGAGCAACCCCCCAAAACGCGTCGTCACAACGGGGAGGTCAGAGGCCATTGCCTCCAACACCGAGAGAGGCAAGTCGATAGCCCGGCATTCTTCTTGCACGGGGAAAAGATAACAATCAGCCAATTGATAGAGCTCGGCGATGTTGGGAAGGAACCCACGCAACACCCGCACCCCCGCTTGCTCCAATTCGGCCACCAGCATCTCGTCCTGAGGAGTGCTGGTGCTCCCCGCCACCACCGCTTGGCAAGCCAACTCCCTTTGAATGGCCGCCAGCGCCTGCACATTGCGCCCTCGGTTTAAATGCCCCACATGGAGAACAACATACGCCTCCTTTGAAAGACGATAGCGCTCACGCAAAGCAAGGCGTTGTTCCTTTGCAACTGGCTTGAATCGCTGAAGATCCACCCCCGCCGGGGCCCAGCCCAACCGACACCCCAGAGCAGCCAGCGCCGCCCGCATCCGCGGAGATTGCACCAGCACTAGCTCAGGGCGCCAGAGGCGCATAACCCGGCGAGCGACCTTGCCATAATGGCGCACCTGCAGGGCGATGAGCACTACCGGCGCCCCTCGAGCATACCACCAGAGCATCCGCGAGCGGAGAAAGCTAAAAGGCGTCGCACTGGCCGTAGGTAGATAGAGGACAACCTCGGGGCGAAAACTCTCGATCCTCCTGGCCAGCCAAGGGCTAAAAAGAAGCCGATTCGCGGGCACATTGCGAATTCCCAATGAGGGAACGCCCTGTCCAAAGGCTGTCAATGCCAATACCTGGTGTTGCCGGCCCAGCTCGCGTATGAGCTGCACTGCATAGTTTTTGATCCCCTCATCAAAAGGGGGTTTGATCCGTTCCGAAAAGACACAAACACGCATGGCTCAACCTGCATCAAGTGCTCTGAAGCACTCTTTGGTAGAGAGCATAATAAGCCCGCGCAATCCTCTCCCTTGAGAACCTCTTCCAAGCAACCTCACGGGCACGCTGCCCCATCCTGCGGCGCAATGCCGGATCGGCCAACAAACGCGCCAGCCGTTCTGCCAAGGCTTGTACATCGCCCACCTTCACCAAAAAGCCCGTCTCGGCCTCCTGCACCAGCTCTGGCACGCCACCTACCCGTGTCGCCACCACTGGCTTGCCCGCCGCCATCGCTTCAATAATCGCCATGGGGGCATTCTCTTGAAGGGAGCTCAGCGCCACCACAGAGGCACAGGCATATTCTCGATGCAACTCCTCACGTCCCAAGAGGCCGAGGAACTGGACTATTTCTTGCAAGCCCTGCTCTTGTACATAGGCCCGAAGGCGCGCGGCATAGGCAGGGCTGGTCGCCCGGCCAGCTAGACGCAGGGTTACCCGCCTTCCCTCTTTATGGAGGAGAAGAATAGCCCGCACTAGAGTAAAGAGATCTTTGATCTCGGTGATCGAACCGGCATAGAGCACTCGCCCCGGCTCTGCACAATCATCTAAAGTGAAAAGAGCCTCCTCCACAGGATTGTCGATGCGCACCCAAGGGAGGCCCTTCGTCTGCGATGTGTACGCTTTCTGCACATAATCGCTGATGGCCACCAACTGGTCCACCCGATGAAGAGCACGCGCCTCAAAAAACGCCAGCAACCCGTAACGCAGCCGATCGTAAAGGGTCTGCGAGTAGATCTCACGCTCACGAGAGAGGACCCCGTGGATCGTATAGACCGTGGGATAACCTGCTCGCACTCCAGCATACGCAAAGTGGGCAGCATGGGCATGGACGAGATCGGGCTGTAAAACTCGCAGATGTCGGACCAAGCGCGCCACGCTAGCAATGAGGTTGGGCACCACCCGCCGACGTGGCAAGGCCAAGTAATGGATGGCCACATGGTCCTCCTGTACCAACCTATCCTCTGGGACATCAGCGTGGCAATGCAAGACGTGCAACTCTAAATCCAGCCCCCGAAAGCCCTCAACAAGGTTATAGGCCACCATGCGGATGCCCCCGGGGACGACACGTGTATCCAGAGGATAGAAGGACAACAGGGCAACCCGCACCTATGCCCTCCCCCCATCTTTGAGCGCCAATAATCGAAAGGCTCGCGCAAACCGAAGGACAAAGGGGGTAAAGGGACGCCACGTGAGGATAGCATTCGCCAAGGCAAGAAGCCCACCGCGAGCTCCCCCCAAGTAGGCCCAGAGCTTTACCCGAAAGCCCTGTTTCTCTAGATCACGAGCCAGATCATAGGGATCAAAAAGGCGCTCAATGTAATACCCTTGCACAGGGTCCACCGGGCAAGTGCCCCGCTGATAGCGATGAGGAGGCAATTGCTTGGTACGCAAGTACTCCTGAACCGCCTGGCGCAAGCCCTCCCCCCAGAGACCAGAAGTATGGCGGGCCAAGAGAGCCACCTCCTCAGAAGAAAGGTCGGGAAAATCGCGCCCAATGAGTGCGGCCCGCTGCTCCACAAAGGGCCGTTCAATGCGATGCCCATGAACTTGGACTCCAGCAGGACCCTCCTCAAAGGCCTCCCAGATCTCCCACGTTTCACGGACCACCCGAGGGTTCAGGGCGTTGTTGCTATCAGAGATGACCAGAGCACCACCTGGGCGCAGCACCCGATAGGCCTCGCGTATAAAGTTCTCAACATCAGCATAATGGGAGATCGCCTCATGGGAAAGAACAACATCAAAGGAGGCATCAGGGTAGGGCATGGCAGCCACATCTCCCACAGCCGGATACACCGGCAGAGAGAAGGGCAAAATGCGCAAATACGTCTCAAAAGTATCGATCATCCCCTCGTGGCAATCAAGCCCATAGACCTCTCCGGCACCCAAAAGGGCCGTCAGCGTAGCCATGATGCCGAAACCACAGCCTGCATCAAGCACCCGGCGCCCGCGGATGCCTCCAGGCACCAAGGCCAGCAATCCGCGCAAAAAGCGCATATACTTGGACATATATGCCGGCCCCGTGAGGTCTTCGTAATAAGTGAAAAACCAAGGGGAATATCGAGAAGCAACCTTATGGGTGAGGATGTGCCGCATCAGCTCAAGCACATCCACCCGCTGTCCAGCATATTCAACTGTCAAGATGTTCAAGTTCGCTATCCTCTATCTCTTGCAAGATCCACTCAGCCGCCGCCATCAGATCGGGCAGAATACGACAACGCTCCCCCCAACGTTCCTCCACCCGAGGACGTTGTGCTGCACCTCGCCCCGTCAGCACCAAGGCCACCTGGCAACCCGCAGCCAGCCCCGCTGCCACGTCATCAGCCGAATCACCAACGAGAAAGGAACGGGCCAAATCCAGATGGAGGGTCTCGGCCGCATAAGTAAGCATCCCTGGCTTGGGCTTACGGCAACCACACTCTTCCTCTGGGCGATGGGGACACCAAACCACTGCATCGATCCGCCCCCCGTGCGCGCGAACGAGGGCCAAAAGGCGTCGATTGATGCTTTCAGCCATCTCAAAGGTCATTGCCTGGCGGTTTACCCCCGCCTGATTCGTAACAACGATGATGGGTAGAAAGGTGCGCGCCAACATACGGAGCGCCTCCAGAGCCCCTGGGAGCACCTCCAGCTCCTGCCAGCTCTTGACGTGATCCACTCGGTTCGCGTTGATTACCCCATCACGGTCCAAAAAGATAGCAGGCCGCATGGGCAACTCGGGCGCTACTACCCCACTTTTTGGGGTAGCCCCCCGCCCATCAGCCAAGAGCAAGCTGGGGACAAGCTCCTGTTCCGCTCGGTGGCGCAACGCACTAACGATGGCATGCTCCAGCACCATGTGCACATCCTCAACCTGCTCTACAGAGCTGGCAGGCACACGCACAGCCAAGTCCACCAGCTGGGCTAACTTCCCTCCTGGCATCCCCGTGAGCCCAATGGTCACGAGC
Source organism: Anaerolineae bacterium (assembly GCA_021162655.1). Classification (GTDB taxonomy): domain Bacteria; phylum Chloroflexota; class Anaerolineae; order UBA1429; family UBA1429; genus JAGGYI01. The sequence continues at coordinate 5,007 of JAGGYI010000297.1, read as the reverse complement.
CCCATCCCCCGGGCCAGCTCCACTGCGCGAAGTACATTGGCCGAGTTCCCACTACAGCTGATGGCAATCAGCACATCACCAGGCCGAGCCAGATTGCGCAGGGATTCCGCAAAAGCCTCTGCATAGTGAAGATCATTGCTCCATGCCGTCAACAAGGGCACGTTATCGCCCAGGCCCACTGCCCGGAATCTGGGAACTCCCTGCGCATTGGCCCCTTTGTTTAAATCATTGACAAAATGGGCTGCCGTCGCAGCGCTGCCCCCGTTGCCACAGAGGAAAACATTCGCCCGGCAGAGCCGTGCCTCATGCAAGGTATCCACGACCTGCTCCACCGCCTCCCAGGGGAGCTCTCGTAATACCTCAGAAACAGCCCCCATATAGTGCCGCAGATAATCGCCTGTACTCTTGGCCATCATTCAGTCCCTTCGCACATTAAAGATCACCTTTGATCCATCCCTTTCCAAGCGGAAGGGCAGTTCGCGCAGGCCCCTCAGCGCATAACGCACAGCATCTTGGTCCTTTGGAGGGCAGTAAAGCAAAAGAAAGCCTCCGCCTCCAGCCCCGGTAATTTTGCCCCCCAAAGCGCCAGCCCGACGAGCGGCTTGGTACATCTCATCGATGCGCTCATTAGAGATGGTGCTGGCCAACTGTCGTTTGAGGGCCCAACCTCTATCCAAAGCTTGGCCCAAAGCATCGAGCTGGCCCTGCTCCAAATAGTGACGCGCCTCAATGGCTAAAGCCTTGAGCCCACGCAAAAGGTCCATTCGCTCATCGATATGGGCCACCTGCTCTTTGAGGATCGTGCTGGCCTGGCGAGTAACTCCTGTGTAAAAGAGCATCAGCCGGTCGCTGAGGGCACGGCGCACCTCTTCTGAAACCGCCACCCTTTCTACCTCTACCGAGCCATCGGGTTTGAAGCGAATGAAACGCAGTCCTCCATAGGCAGCAATGTATTGATCTTGCTTGCCGATAGGTTTGCCAAGGATATCGATCTCGATCTCGCAGGCCTGACGAGCGAGCGTCTCGGCATCGACCAAACACCCCTTGTAAGCGTACATCGCGTTAAGGCACCCCACCGTGACCGTGCTCGAAGAACCCAGCCCCGACCCTTGGGAGGGGATATCCCCCATGGTGGAAAGCTCCACCTGGCGGGTGATGCCGGTCATCCGCAATGCCTCGCGCACAAGCTCATGTTGAAGCTCGTCCAGGCTATCCACCAGCTCGGTGCGCGTATAACCCAAACGAATTTTTTCATCGAAACGTCGCTTGATAATGACAAAAATATACTTATCAATAGTCGAGCTGAGGACACAGCCTTCTTCATGACGATAGAAATCATAGAAATCCGTCCCCCCTCCCAGAAAGCTGACGCGCAAGGGGGTTTGAACAATGATCATTCCATCCTCCTCCTCGAGCGAGTTGCCCAAACGCTAGCCCCAGGCTGCCAAAACCTGCTGGTACACCTCGAGCGTGCGCTGAGCCACCACCTGCGGGTGGAAGCGCCTTTCGGCCTCCTCTTTGGCCCGCTGTCCCATCCGAGCAGCCCGCACGGGGTTCCAAAAAAGCTGTAGGATCGCCCTCGCCAACGCCAAAGGATCCCCATTCAAGTCCTTTGGCACGGGCAGAGTTATCCCTGTCACCCCGTCCTCCAACATCCAAGGCACTCCACCGGCGCGAGTCGCGATGGAAGGAACCCCCGCAGCCATTGCCTGCTCGATCACCATTGGGGCCGTCTCCTGATACGAGGGCAAGACAAAAATAGCACAGCGGGCATACTCTTCCAGAACCCGCTCCTGGGGCAAATGCCCCCAAAAAGTCACTGCTCCCTCTAAACCTGCCTCATGTACATAGGCCTTGCAGGCAGCAAAATAATCAGGATCAGCCGTGGTAGACCCCGCCACAGAAAGATGAGCAACGGGGACCTGGTCACGCACCAAACGGAGGGCCTTGAGAAGAGGGAGAACCCCTTTTCTAGGGATCACCGGGCCAGCAAAGAGGAGCCGCCCAGGCATAGGTTGCCGCTTGAGCGTGAAAAAGCTCTCTTCGCAAGCGTTCTCCACCAAATATGATTGCCCTCGAAAGGTTCCAGAGAAAACTTTTTCCACATAGGGCGTGATGAGCATCAGATGTTTGGTACGGCGAATCACCCAGCGCTCGTACTGGCTGTCTATCCAGCCTCGTAGCTTGGCCCGCCACCCCTGCAGGAGCCTGGCCTCCTGCGAAGCAATCCCATGCACAGTAACTACCGCGGGGTAGGGGCTGCTCAGTGCCGCCCCTGCATAGAGCCCCGTCCCATGAGCATGCACAATGTCTGGCTCTTGTTCTTTTAGCACGCGCAGAATGGCCCGCACCTCACGAAGATGCCAGGTAAGCCTCCCCAACCGTTTGCGCGGAAGATAAGTGATGGTCAGTCTATCCTCCTGCACCACCTTGGGGCGCGAAAGCTCTTCCCGACAGGTAATGATGTGCAAGCTCAATTCTGGTTTTTTAAGCAGCTCGCGCTGCACATAAGCAATAGCAACCTCAACCCCTCCTAGGCGCTGCCTATCCAAGGGATACTGTCCAAGGATGGCGATCTTCATTACGTCCTTCCTTCATTAGCTTGTCCCGCCGGGAGCTTGGCCGAAACCATCACACTGGGGATGATGCGCGCCTTGAGTGCCACAGGCCAATGCTGCACCTGCAATCCCCGGAGAAGGGCCTCCCAAGCCCAAGCAGCCCAAAGCCCCGGCCCCGAGACGGGCACAATACGCCCTAAACGATGAAAAAGCCGCGGTTCCAACCAAACCGGTTGGAACCCCCAGGAACGCAAAAGCCGACAGAGCTCCCGTAGGGTATAGACGTGAAGGTGAAACCCCACAGAGACTCGGCCACTCCAGAGCCGCGAAGGCGTATAGAGAAGATATTCCCCTCCAGGGGCCAACACCCGACGCACCTCTTGAAGGTGGGTATGCATATCAGCTAGAGAGATATGCTCCACCATGTTCTCACTCACTACAAAGTCAAAAGAGTCATCGGGAAAATCCAAAGCGCGCGCATCGCCCAGTTTGAATTCCAAAGCAAGGGAAGGATCCCCGCCCCAACGGGCATGTGCCCTCTCTAAAGCGATCCGCGAGACATCAACCGAGATCACCCGATTGCCTTGGCGCGCCAGGAGATAGGAAGTTACCCCATCTCCGGTCCCTACCTCAAGCACACGTGCCCCCGAGCCAATATAACGCAAAATGAGAGCTTGCACCCGCTCGCTACGCTCGGAGCGAGGATTCACCTCCCCATAGATCTCCCCATCCTCTCCCTGCCGGCGGAGAAACTCGGCGTGAAGCTCATCATAAGCCCGCTGAAAGTCTTCCATAGAGCCCCCACGCAAAAGAACCTGCCGCCAGCGTCGCTCTATCTCCACCTCACTGGGAGGCTTTTCCCGATGATCACGCACCAAGCGAGTATCCCCCAAAGCATCCTTCTCTTGGCTACGCACTGGCCCTGCCTCCCTTTGCACGTACTGCACGGCCTATCTGCAACCACCAGCTCCAGCGCTCCGCCGAGGCAACGCCGTAAAAAGAGCCGATAATCAAAAACATGAGCATCGTATTATAGTAGCCTGTGAGCACATCCATCACCAAAGCAGGCACGAGGATGGCCGACATTGAGGCTAAAAAGGTTCCTGTCAGGTCAGCAAAGGGCAAATCTTGGCGCCTCGGCGCGGCCTGCCAATAGAGTTTGAAGGCAGGGAAAAGCACCGCACCTAGGAAAGCGATAAAGGGCAAAAAGGTTACCACTCCTCCCATTAAAAAGACCCAAAGGTAGGTATTATGGGGTGTCGGCACTGCTCGAAGGTAAATATCCCAGTAGGCATACTGCCTATAGAAACGCGGAAAATTCTCATACCCGAGGCCAAAGATGGGGTAATCCCGGATCATCTGTAGAGCCACTCGCCAAGTCTGCTGGCGATACTTGATAGGCCCCTGGGCACCCAGTCGCTCCTTTACAGCTGGGCTTGCGATGATCACCGCCCAATACACTGCCGCCAAGACAGCCACCAAGATCACCATCAAGGCAAAGATACGCCGAAAGCGGGGGACAAAGAGGGCCATCACCACCTGAGAGAGAATAAAGCCCACCCAGCCAGAGCGATTCATGCACATAATGATCCCTGTCGCCATCAAACCAATGGATGCGAGGAGCCACAATCGACCCCGCCGCGCGTGCAAAAAGAGATACCAAGCCCAGGGGATGGCCATCCCTATGCTTACGGCAATATAGGCAGGGTTCCCCAGCAAGCTCACCACTCGGCGAATGCTTCGCGTGTAGTAGATGCTGCGATCCTCAGGGTAGAACCAGACTTTGCCCGTCAACTGTTCTTGGGTCGCCAAGAAGGCCAGGTAAAACGCTACGATAAAGAGAACGATCATAATGGCCCGCAAATCTCGGCGGCTGACGATCAAATTGCGTGCTAGAAAATAGAGAGCCACCGGCACGACGAGGAGGTCAAAGAACGACTGGACCGCACTCTTGAGCCCCATCAAAGAGCTGGGCACAGAAAAAGCCGCTGCTCCAATAAAGAGGAGCAAGAAAACATCTGCCGCCAGCAGACGAGCCATCTTGCGGCGCCGAGAGGCCAGTTGAGCGAAAAGAAGGGCCACCAGCACGCCCGTCATAAAACGATTCAACGTGAGATTGGGGATACCTCGCCCCAACTCGACATTGAGATGGATAAAACGAGCAAAGGGAGCCGTCACCACCCAGACGAAAAGGGCATGCTTTGCATCGATCACCGCCACGGCCAGATAGGCCAACAGCCCTACAGCCGGCACCAACAACGACCACTCATCAGCCGCGATCCTGCGTCCCATCCAAAGGGCCAAAGCCACCCCCAGCAGGGCAAGAAGGAGATTCCCAAAGACCTGCAATACCTTCTGCCAAAAGCCCCGCTTTATCTGGGTTTGCACTACCTGGCCAGAGCCACTCATGAGAGCACCCTTTCGTATACCCTTTGCACGCCTTCTACGT
>JAGGYI010000174.1 GCA_021162655.1 Anaerolineae bacterium | reverse complement strand
GGAGAAATGAGTTTTGTCGGGCCTCGTCCCGCTATCCCTTATGAAGTACAACAGTACAAGCCGTGGCATCGGCGGCGCCTTGCAGTGAAACAGGGCCTGACGGGGCTCTGGCAAGTGCAGGGCCGGAATGAGCTTTCCTTTGACGAGATGGTCCGCTTGGATCTCGAATATGTCCAAAAACGTTCGCTTTGGCTGGACTTGAAGATTATTCTGAAGACAATTCCCGTCGTTCTTGGCGCCCGTGGTGCCTGTTGAGTTCATTGATTGATTGAGAGATCTATCCAAGTTGGAGGAGAGGGGAAGGGCCTAAAGGTGGCCCTTTTCTCTGTTCTAAGCAAAATTGCACAGCAAATATTTGAAAGTTTGGCAATTATTATTGACAAAGGTTTGAATGCTGTGATAGAATAAAAACCAGAGGAGCGAGTTATGGAAAGGGGGCTAATCCAGTGAGAGCGTCACAGAGAATCTGGGGTTTGGGGTTGATCGTGTTTGCGGCGTTGGTGGCTTTTCTCTTTGCCAGTGTGTGGAATGCTGGGGCACAGTTCGCTGATCCTCAACGGATTGGTCCTGATGATCTCGAATTCCAAGTTGTTGAGATCCCTCCTACTGCGGATACTTATCTCCACGCTTGGTATCCGGACCGGAATTTCAGTGCAGAATGGGCTTTGCTTTTGCGCTCGGGTGATGTTTCTGCCCCGATGTTCAAGTTTGATCTTTCTGCGATTCCTCATCCTGAACAAGTTGCTGTGGCCCAGGCAACCTTGCGGGTTTACGTACAATCGCGGACGAATGCGTCCACATTGATGGCTTCTGCTTGTGCGGTGAACCGCCCATGGGTGGCGGAGGAGGCGACTTGGCTCCAGGCGGATGCTTCGACAGCTTGGGCGGAACCTGGTTGTAACGGGGAGGAAGATAGAAGCCAGACATGTAGCCCGGAGGCAGAGTTCTCCAAAGCTGATGGTTGGGTTTCTATAGATGTGACGGATATTGTACAGGGATGGTTGAACGGTTCGCTGGAGAACGAAGGGCTCATTCTCAAAACTCTTTCAGGAGGGTCTGTAGGGTACAAGTTAGTCAGCGTGGATGACCAGAATGTTTCTCTGCGGCCTGTTCTGCGGATTGTCTTTGTTGTCATTCCTACTCCCACTCCTACTCCGACACCCATTCCTGAAATATCGCTCACCAAAGAAGGGCCCGAGGGGCCACTCTTTTCCGGCGAGGCGGCAGTCCCCTTTACATACACCCTCACTGTTGAGAACCCAGGTGGACAAGCTGTAAGCGGTGTGGTGGTCACCGATGTTCTTCCTTTGGGAGTAGACTTTGTCAGTGCTACTGATGGTGGGGCATTGGAAAGCGGTGTGGTGACATGGGAAATTGGCTCTCTTGCTCCCGGTGAAAGCAAGGCGGTGGGGTTACAGGTAGTTCTTTCTTCCTGGGTGAAAGAGGGTACTCTGGTGAATTTGGCTCAAGCGAGTTGTGCAGAATGCCCGGATGTGCAAGAGGCTCACTGGGAGATTCCTATTATGGTACAGCCGCCAAGGGTGTATCGCCTGCATTTGGTGACGGTGTATAACGGCTTTGTCCAAGAGTAGGCAAGCTTACGGGTCGAATTCGCCCAGGGGGGAAACGCTTCTCCTCTGGGTTTTGTTGTAAGAGGCATTTTGTCTTACACAGTGGAATTATGTTATAATAAATTATCTTGAGACATCCAGGAGAAAGGAGGTGGTCGGATGGGGAGCGTGATAAAAAAGCGGCGGAAAAAGATTGCACGGCACAAGTATCGGAAGATGCGCAAAAAGATGCGTTGGCAGCGCCGTCGTTAGGTTGGTTATCGAGTGGGAATTTCTTCAAAGTTTATATCTAGGGTCTTATAAGAGGTCCTAGTTGGTTTGCATCTGAAGAAAAGAAGCGGCTGCAGATATCTGCAGCCGCTTTTCGTTTTTGTTAGAGGAAGCTTAGGAGTAATCGCGGTATTTGCGGAAAGCATCAAAGAGTGCTTTGAGATTCTCTGTTGGTACAGTGGCTTGGATGTTGTGTACAGTGTTGAAAACGTAACCTCCTCCCTTGCCAAAGATCTCAATGTTCTCCTTGACTTGGGCTTCTATCTCCTCTGGTGTGCCGAAGGAAAGGACATGTTGTGTATCTATGCCGCCTCCCCAGAAAACGAGTTTTTCGCCCCAGCGTTCTTTTAACGTTCGAGGATCCATTCCTGCCGCTGAGATCTGCACGGGGTTCACGATATCTACCCCAGCATCGACAAACTCGTCATAGAGGGCCACCATGGAACCACAACTGTGATAGAAGGTCTTCCAGTTTGTGTTCTTGTGTACCCATTCATTGATTGTTTTGTGGTAGGGCTTGAACATTTCACGGTATGCATCGGGTGAGATAAAGGGGCCCGTCTGTGCACCAAAGTCCGTGCCACTTATAAAGATTGCCACGATTTTATCGCCTACGGCTTGGCGGTAGAGTTCCAGGTTCTGCATGACGATCTCGAGCTGCAAGTCAAAGATGCCTTTAACATACTGGGGATAGAGGATTGTGGCCATGTACCAATCTTCGACAGCTCGGATCCCTTTGGGATAGGGGATGGCTAGCCCTGGGACGAGAGCGATATCTCCAAAGCCCGCTCCTCCAAAATTGCCAATGATTGCTCGATCCGTTTCATTGTAGAGTTTGGTAGCTCTTTCTTCCAGCAACCGAAGTTCTTCCTCAGTGAGGACATGATACATGTCCCGAACCCATTCCTCGGGATCAAGGGAGTCAGGGTCGTACGGTTCCTGCCGTTCAATTGCATCGTGGTAAAACCCATCCTTGGGCATCCTTCCAGAAGGAGGAACCGAGCGATCGCCTCCAGGGTATTGGTAGAGATATCCATCTTCCGAGATTTCGGTATTGAATCCTCCTGGGACGAGAACGGGAGTGCCATCGAAGAGGGTAAACGGTTTCCAATCTTTTAGAGGGAATCCGAACATTGTACTGTCATCAATAAGGCCAAGGACGTCGATGCCGAGAGCTTCTACCACATCGTTTTCCACGAATCCAAGCATCTGATAGGGTTCGTGCACGAGTACCGGTCTTTCTTCTAGCCCCAAGATCTTGCGCAATCGATACAGTGCCGAGGCGGCAATCCCGGTGACAGCCGTTGAACCGAGATCGAGTGGGACCTTGTCTGGCACTTGGTGATTGATGGCTTTGAGTACCCGCTCCCGAGGCGTCATGCTCATCTTTTTCTCTCCTACAAGTAATATTCCTAGATTTATTGTATACCTTCTGTCAAGGGGAGCAACTGAGCTTGACGCTTTCTTGGGGGCTTTTTATACTGCCTGCGCCAAAGCAAGGGAGGGTAAAGGGCCTATGTTGAAAGAGCGAAAGCGAACCTTTCGAGAGATGGATCTGGCCATCTTCCGGCGTCAGGACCCTGGAGGCGTGCTCTGGCAGCCGCGTCTGGAATACTGGTATGCTGTGAATAAGAAGCGAGGGACGCTTCCTGAGCATCTTCGGGAGGCCTCTCTTATGGAGGTGTATGACTATTGTCATGCATCTGTTCGCTATTTCGGCAATGGGCTCCGAGTACGCTATCGGAATGTTCGAGTAACTGAAGAGTGGTTGGACGAGAAACGCGTGCGCCAGGTGTGGCATACCCCTTTGGGGAACTTGGAAGAGATACGCCATTACGATGAGTGGAATCTCTCGGCTCATATTACAGAGTACAAGGTTAAAAGACCCGAGGACCTCAAGATTTTAGAGTTCATTCTCCAGGATGAGGAATGGTATTGGGACTGGGAGACATACGAAAAAGAGGTTGCAGAGGTGGGTGACCGGGGAGCCCCCCAATTCTATTTCCGCCGCTCTCCTGTGCAAGGGTTGATGATCGAGCATATGGGGCTGACGAATACGGTCTATTTGCTCAACGATTATCCGGACCTTGTGGAACACTACATAGAGGTTCAAACGGCTGCTGATGAAGCCCTTTATCATGTGGTGTGTAATTGCCCTGTTCAGATCATCAATTTTGGCGAAAATATTGATGCTCACATGGATCCCCCTCCTATTTGGCGCCGTTACCTTATCCCTTATTATCGCAAACGTACAGAGCAGCTTCATCGAGCGGGCAAGTTTGTCTACATCCATGTTGATGGGGCAATGAAGCCCCTTTTACCCTATCTGCGAGATTGCCCATGGGATGGGATCGAGGCTGCCACCCCCCTTCCTCAAGGGGACGTTACTTTGGAGGAGATAAAGGAAGCTTTGGGAGATCTCATCCTTTTAGATGGTATCCCCGCGCTTTATTTCCTGCCCTCTTTTTCTCTTCAGGAATTGATAGATTGTACTAAACGTGTGGTGGAGCTTTTCCATCCCCGACTCATCCTTGGAATTTCAGATGAGATCCCTCCCGATGGGGAAATTGAGCGGGTACGTTTGGTAGGGGAGCTTGTTCAGGAGCTTCTTTGAACTAGGAGAGAGAATGAGAAGCAGAGAACGGGTCATTCGAGCGATAGAATTCAAAGAACCTGATCGCGTGCCTATTACCCATGCCACATTGCCGGGGGCTTTTTTGCGTTACGGGGAAGCTTTGGAGGAACTCTATGCGCGTTATCCTTCCGACGTATTAGATGTGGGAAGTGCCACTTTTGGAGAATATGGCTCCCAGAAAGGGGTGCCCAGTCGTGATCCATGGGGATCCCTTTGGGTGAGGTATACGGATGAGCACAAGGGGCAGGTTGTTTTTCACCCATTGCGCGATTGGGAAAAGCTTGCTGACTATGAGCCGCCGGACACTGCAAGCGAGACCGTCATCGCTAGAATAAAGAAGAAGCTGGAGGAAAATAGGGGAGAAAAGTACACTCTGGCTGATGGCGATACTCTCTGGCAAAGGATGTTCTACCTTCATGGATACCGGGAGACGTTAGAGGATCTCCTGCTCTACCCTGAACGGTGCGCTGAGCTGCGTGATATGATCCTCTCTGTCATGGTGCGCCGGGTAGAAAAGCTTTGTCAGCTTGACTCTTTGGATGGGGTACACTTTCGCGATGATTGGGGAACACAGCAGGCGTTAATGATTAGTCCTGCCTTATGGCGCGAATTTTTCAAGCCAGCTTATGTGCGGCTTTTCTCCTTGGTCCGCAACGCTGGAAAGCATGTTTGGTTTCACAGCGATGGGGTTATCGACGCTATTATCCCTGATCTGCTTGAGATAGGAGTTCAGGTGTTGAACCCTCAAGTGGAGGTCATGGGGAGAGAACGAGTGGCAGTGCTCTGTGCGGGCAAGGTTTGTATCCAAGCGGATGTAGATCGGCAGCAGCTCCTTCCTTTTGGAACTCCGGAGGAGGTGAGGGCAGCTGTACGAGCAGACATTGATGCCTTTGGACGGTTCGGTGGGGGATATATTGGCCGAGGGGAAGTAGCGAGTGATGTTCCTTTGGAAAATGTGGAAGCTCTTCTAGATGAGCTTGTCCGGTACGGTGATTACCAGAAGACTAAGGAGGGAGGGCTATGAAAGAAGGGCGCCCTAACATCATTCTGATCATCACAGACCAGCAACGATATGACACCATTCGGGCTTTGGGTTTTCCTTATATGGATACTCCTCATTTGGATCGCTTGGTTCGTGAAGGGACTACCTTTACACAGAGTTTTGTCACGGCTGCTTCTTGTGCTCCTGCGAGGGCTAGTTTGTTTACCGGTTATTACCCACACACCACAGGGATTTACAAGAATGCAGACACCTGGCGCCATTCCTGGGTAGAGCTTTTGGCTGAGGCAGGTTATCACTGTGTGAATATTGGCAAGATGCATACCTATCCCTATGAGACCCCGTTGGGTTTCCATGAGCGCTTTGTGGTTGAGAATAAAGATCGGTATCTGGAAGGGAGATGGTTCTTTGATCGTTGGGACTTGGCCTTGCAAGCTCAAGGTCTCGTCAAGCAACAGCGCGAGCTGTATCGCCAGCGCCCGGACTATCGTACTCGATTGGGTGCTTTTGAATGGGAGCTCCCCGAGAAGACGCATTCGGACTTTTTTGTAGGAGACCTGGCTACTTGGTGGATACGGACGAAACCTAAAATGGAGCCCCTGTTTTTTGAGATCGGTTTCCCTGGACCCCATCCTCCCTATGATCCTATCCCACGCTATGCTGAGCGATATATGGGCCGCGACCTCCCTTTGCCCCAGGTAACCCAGGAGGAACTTGATGCTCAGCCGAGTGCGCAAAAGGAATTGCGACGGCATAACACCCAAGTTGACCATGATTCGATTTACTGGGTAGAGCATCCTTCGTCAGAGCAGCTTTATCGCCAGCGAGCGTATTATTTGGCGAATGTTACAATGATTGACGAGAAGATAGGGCAAATTCTACGGGCCTTGGAGGAAAAAGGATACCTAGAAAATGCAGTAGTGATTTTTACCTCAGATCATGGGGATTGTCTGGGAGACCATGGGCATATCCAGAAATGGACGATGTATGACATCATCACTCGTACTCCTCTGATCGTTTGGTCGCCAGGACGCTTCCCGGAGGGCAAGAGGGTTGATGCTTTGGTTCAGCAGTTTGATATTGCCCCAGTGATTTTGGAGCTTGCTGGTGTGGAGGTGCCGCCTTTTTGGGAAACGAGGTCGCTGATGCCCCTTTTGAAGGGAGAGAGCGAAGAAGGGCGAGAGTTTGTCTTTGCTGAGCAGGCGAGAGACGGGATCTTGACAGGGACCCGGATGATGACCATGGTGCGCAGCAAAGAGTGGAAGTTGGTCCATTATTTGGGCAACGCGGACGGCGAGCTTTATGATCTGGTGAATGATCCTGAGGAGAAAAGAAACCTTTGGGCGGAGCCAAGTTATCAAAAGCGCAGGGAAGAATTGCTTCGTGTGCTTGGCGAATGGTTGATTGAAAGCAATCTGCGGACGGCAGATTGGACTATTCCCTGGCGTTGACGATGAGGAATAAAAACAGGGGAGAGAACGAGTCGTTCTCTCCCCTGTTTTTCTAATTCTTTACCATTTAACCCCAGGCACGGCAGCAGGGGTGTCTGTATCGGAGACGGTGTAATGCTCAAAATCAAAGCCTTCCAAGGACTTGTCAAGAAACTCTTGCAGCTCGGCTGCTACATCGGGATGCTGGTCAATGACGTTGGTAAGCTCTTCGGGATCGTTTCGGCGATCGTAGAGCTCGGGAGGTCGTGATTTCCTCCCTGGGAGTTTGATCCAGGGAGTGTGGTAGTTCCAGTCTTTGGTTCGTACGCTGGCATAGGTGCCAAAGGCCGAGATGATGGTGTCATAAAGCCCGCCGGTGCGTTCCCCAGTGACCAGTGGCCAAAAGTTCTGCCCGTTGCAACGATCGGGAACATCTTCCCCAAGTAGGTAGAGCAGGGTGGGCATGAGGTCCTGATGCTGGATGAGTCCCTCGACCACCTTGCCTGCATAGTTTTGATCTGGATGCCGAATGATCAATGGGCTTCGGGAAACCTGGATGCGAACTCGATCAGCCCCTTTGTGAATCTCTCCTTGTTCTCCCATCATCGTACCGTGGTCAGAGGTAAAAACTACGATGGTATCGTCTAGGAGGTTGAGTTCGTCGAGGGTACCCAACACATGGCCACACCATTTGTCCACGTGAGAGCACTCTCCAGCATAGTGAGCCTTGATTCGACGGAACTCTTCTTCTGTGTAGCTCTTAGTAAAAGCCTCAGGCCAGATGGGCTCAATGCCGTCATAGTCCTCTGGGTAGTATTTGCGAAGAAACTCTTCGGGGGCGTCCCATGGCTCATGTGGATCAAAGCTTTCCACCCAGAGCATCCAGGGTTTTTTGTGCCCGTAATTGCGAATCCAGTCGGCTGCTGCCTTCATCACCTGGGCGGCAAAGTGGTCTTCTTCGCCTTTCCACCAAGAGCGATTATGAAGGTATTGGGCAATCATGCGTCGAAGGGGGGAATCCTCCGGAGTAGAGGGGAGAACGTATTTGGAAACGTCAATGTCACATGTAGGAGTGGGGACGAGGGGGTCACTCTCTTGCCCGCGAATCCATTGCCAGGAGTGGAAGCCTCGATGAAAGTTTTTCCCCGGTTTCATTTGATGGTAGACGTCGCTAATAAGACCGGTAGTATATCCTCGCTCCCCCAACCATTCTGCAAGGGTGATGTCCTCTTCGAAAAGAGGATGCCAGCCAGGAAGCTGAACGTGATCGCTTTTTTGAGGAAAATAGCGGAAGGGAAAGACCCGTCTGCCAGTGTAGAATACCCTACGAACAGGTAATGTGGGTAGTCCTTCAGCATAAAAATCTTTGAAAAGGATCCCCTCTCTGGCCATTTTGTCCAGGTTGGGCGTCTCGATCCAATCATTGCCGTAGCAACCCAAATAATCTGCTCGAAAAGTGTCAGTGCAGAGAACGAGTAGATTCATTTTCCCTCCTCGTTACTGAGTTTAAGGCCTTTCC
>JAGGYI010000036.1 GCA_021162655.1 Anaerolineae bacterium | reverse complement strand
CCGCTCTATGGCTTGGCATGTTTCACCTCTGCAGGAGGCCGTTCATGCCCTCAAGTATGAGGGTGTCCGAGTTCTAGCTGCTCCTTTGGGGGAGCTCTTGGCTCAGCACTGGGTACAGGATCCTTTACCTGTAGAAGTGATTGTACCAGTGCCTCTGTATCGGCTGCGCTTGCGCCAAAGGGGGTATAACCAAGCCCTTTTACTGGCTCGTGAATTGGCTGTGCGGCTTTCTTTGCCTCTGTGTGCCGATGTGCTTCAGCGAGTGCGGAACACGCGCTCACAGGTAGGGCTCTCTCGGAGGGAGCGCTGGGAGAATGTCTGGGGGGCGTTTCAAAGCCCTGCTGACGCTTTTGCAGGGGCCAGGGTGCTTTTAGTGGACGACGTCTGTACTACCGGGGCTACGTTGGAGGCCTCTGCTGCCGCGTTGCGGGAGGCGGGGGCGCGCAGTGTCTGGGCATTCACTTTGGCTCGTGCTCCTCAAAAAGAGCAAGGGGAGCGGGCACAGTTGCCGAATAGACAAGGGGGTTTTTCTCCGCTACAATGCCAGTAGCTTTTTGGAGCTGAGAGTGTTCCTAATACGATGATGAGAGACGTTTTTGAAGAGAGGGGGAAAAGCCATGGATCTGTTTGAAAAGTGTTATTCCTTTACGCGTGCAGCAGAGGCAAGAGCTGCTGGTTATTATCCTTATTTTATTCCGTTAGAGGATACCGAAGGGACAGAGGTCGTCGTCAATGGCAAACGGATGATCATGATTGGTTCTAATAACTATTTGGGCTTGACCACTCATCCCAAAGTACGAGAGGCGGCCATCGAAGCAGTCAAGCGCTACGGAACGAGCTGCACGGGCTCGCGTTTCCTCAATGGCAACCTCAGCCTTCACAATAAGCTTGAGCAGGACCTGGCTGACTTTCTTGGCAAAGAGGCGGGCCTTATTTTTAGCACAGGAATGCAGACGAACCTAGGTACAATCTCAGCGCTGGTTGGTCGGGGAGACGTGGTCATCACCGATCGAGAGGATCATGCCAGCATCATCGATGGCTGTCGTTTGGGCTTTGGAGAGATGAAACGGTTTCGCCATAGCGATATGGGGCATTTAGAGAGAGTGCTCCAATCTTGCGGCGATCGCCCCAAGTTGATAGTTGTGGATGGCGTCTTTAGCATGGGGGGAGATATTGCGCCCCTCCCAGAGATTACCCGGCTCTGCGAAAAGTATGGTGCCCGCTTGATGGTTGACGACGCACATTCCCTGGGGGTCCTAGCTCAGGGTAGGGGCACGGCAGCCCATTTCGGTCTTACTGAGAAGGTCGATCTCATCATGGGCACTTTTAGCAAGTCCTTTGCCTCCATTGGCGGAGTCATTGCGGGAGATGCCCAGGTGATCGATTATATTAAGCATAATGCTCGTGCGTTGATCTTTAGCGCAAGCCTGCCCCCAGCTTCTGTGGCAGCGGTGGCCGCGGCTTTGGAAATCGTCAAGCAGGAACCTGAGCGAGCCGAGCGGGTCATGGCCATAGGCGAAAAGATGCGCAAAGGCTTTCAGGAGATGGGCTTTAGCACAGGGAACAGCCAGACTCCTATCGTCCCTATTCTCATTGGCGATGAACAAAAGACTTTTCTCTTTTGGAAGGCTCTCTTTGAGGCGGGCATCTATGTGAATCCGGTGGTGCCGCCAGCAGTGCCTCCTAATCAGTCGCTTTTGCGGACGAGCTATATGGCCACTCATACTGATGCTCAGTTGGACCGCGTGCTTGAGACATTCGAGAAAGTAGGGAAGCAGTTGGGGCTGATCTAGTCGATTTCATTCAGACGGCGGATAAAATGGGAAGGCAGCGACCTCTCTGCCTTCCCATTTTTAGTTCAAGTCCGTCAGGTAGCCTGCCTGTAGGAGGATTTGGAGTGTGCGCACTGTCCAGCGAGGGACGAGGATCGCTTTTTCAGGCAATGGCCTGTGTGATTTGATAGAGAGCCCAGGGATTTTGAATGCTGCCGTCAGAGAAAGTGTATCGTTCTGAAGAAGGGTGTAGAGCTCTGCTTTAGGTATGGCAAAGAGAGCGAAGAGATCTTTTACTTGGGGAGGCCCCTGGAGCTGGCCAAAGAAAGTGGCGATGGCCAGGAGGGGGTATTCGGGGAAAAGGTGTTGCCGGTAGAGGTTTTCCCCGATAGTAAAAAGCGCTGGTCGAGGCAAAGAACGAGGAGCAAGTTCCAAAGAGAGGATGGTGTTTTCCTTGAAGACAAGATAGGTACGCTCTGCCGAGGCGATTTGTAAGCTTTTCCCCAGTTCTTCAGTGGCCTCACGCTGGAGGCAACCCAGAATACTTTCCCCTGTCTCAATAGAGCCGCCAATGGCCCCAATGCCTACTTCCAAAGTACCATCGGGGTGTTGATGCCAGTGCTTGGGCTTGGCTAGCTCAAAATAAAAGTTTTCAGCATCGTAGACGAGGGCCGAAGCCCCGGTTATGCGCCAAGGGATTCCTTTGCAAAGGCGGTCGATGGCCTGTTTTAGTTCAGGATAAACATCGAAAAGCTTCATTCTTCAAGGGCCTGTCCCAAAGTGGAATCCATTGTATGGCTTGAGAGGAGAACTGGCAAATCCTTTTGGAGAGAGGGAACCTTTCCTTTTAGAAGGGCGTCTTCCAAGGGTGGTGCGAACGAGGGACGGCCATTATTGCTCTCTGCTGGCACCTATGCTATAGTATCGCTCGCGCTTGAAAAACTTGGGAGTGGTGTGAGGATGCGTCGCTTTATCACGATAGTTTTGACGGCCCTCTTTTTCTTCTTTGGAGTCTGGAGTTTCAGCGCCTGGGCTGATTGCCCAGGGAATCTCCTTGCCAATCCAGGTTTCGAGGAAGGGAGCTACAAGACGGAGGGGCTGGGGACGAGCCTTTCCTCCAACTTGGGCAAAGGATGGTTGCCGTGGTCGATCCTTGGGGATGCTACCTATA
The DNA here is from genome assembly GCA_021162655.1 of Anaerolineae bacterium. Lineage (GTDB taxonomy): Bacteria > Chloroflexota > Anaerolineae > UBA1429 > UBA1429 > JAGGYI01. The sequence goes on along the minus strand of JAGGYI010000036.1, from coordinate 15,529 downwards.
ACCGTGAGGTGGAGTATAAAGTGCTCGACGCGGCTACCTTGCCCAGCCGTTATCATATTCACAGTGGGAATCATTCCCAAAAGTTTTTTACCACCTGGGGGACCCATACTGCTGGGTTTTATCAACGCGTCAAAGTGGTTCCGGGGAGCAAGGTAACTTTTTCCATTTGGGTGCAGATTTATACCGGCGAGCGCGAGTTGCTTTCGGGTGGGAACTTTATCTCTGATCTGGAATGGCCAACTAAACCTGGGCAGCGTCGAGGGCCTGGGATGTACCGAGTTTCGATAGGCATTGACCCTTATGGGGACGTTCCTCCAGGGTTTGGTGCGCCTCCCTCGCCCCATACTGTTTGGTCTGAGACGATAACCGATTATGAGACGCGCACCACTGATGCTGCTGGAAGGGAGATTGATGCCTGGGTCAAGCTCACTGTTTCGACCATTGCTCGGGCAGAATATGTGACTGTCTACACCCGCGGGCAGCCCGAGTATCCCGTCAAGCACAACGATTCTTTCTGGGATGATGCCTGCCTAGTGATGGAGTTGCCCCCAACGGCGACACCTAGGCCTACTCTTACTCCTACGCCGACACTCTTGCCCTCTGCTACTTCTACTCCTACAGCCACGGCTTCGCCCACGGTTGTTGAGCCGTCTCCTACTCCCAAGCCCACAGCCACAGAGGTGATTCCTTCTCCTTCGCCATCGATTGTGCCAACTGAGCGGCCCACCCAGCTTGCTGAGGTAAGTAATACTCCTTCCCCTTCTCCGACTTTGGAAAAGCAGCCGACAGCGTCTCCCACATTGGCTCCTGCCCCTGAGCAAGTAGCTCGGGGTGTCCAATGGGGCTTGATTCTGATCTATGTGGGCACGTTTGCCCTGGCAGTTGCGGTAGTCCTGTGGCTTCGCTTGGGTCAGCGTCACTAATGAAAAGTGCCGGCCATTGTCAACACATAGTGCTGTAAGTCCAAGTACTTTTGGGCTACCTGCTGGATATCCTTTTTGCTTACGCTATAGATGATGTCGGGATACCGTTGCAGGTAGTCTAGCCCTAAAGCGTATTCTTCCACCGTGAGAAGAAAGCTAGCGATTCCTTCGTTCGTTTCCAGATGTAGTGGAAGAGCTCCTGTCAAGTAGGAGCGGCAGTCTTCTAATTCTTCATCCGAGACGGGCTCCTCTCGTAAGCGTTGCACTTCTTCGAGAATCGTCTCTAGCGCTCGCTCGATGTTATCGGGGTGCACTCCTGCATTGACGGTCCATGGCCGTGGCCCTCGACTCGGTTGGAGAACACTTGTTACATAATAAGCCAGGCCATGGGTATCGCGCACCTTTTTCCCTAGGCGGCCCATTAACCCCAGGTGTCCCAGGATCATGTTGGCCATCATTGCGGGGTAATAGTCTGGTGAAGTGCGAGACATACCCAGTACCCCCCAGACGAGGTCTACCTGAGACTTGCCAGGAATCTCGATGCGGCGGGAGATGCTCTCAGAGGGCGGAGGTACGGGGAAAAGCTTCAGAGGGGAGGGCGCCTCCTTTTCAAAAGCCTTCCAATGCCCCAATGTATTGGCCACTATATGCAACGCGTGTTCTGCCGAAATGGCCCCAACGATGCTCAGGACAGCTCTTTCTGGTCGATAATGGCGCCGGTGAAACTCAAAGAGCTCTTCTCGTGATAGGGTTCGAAGGCTTTCTTGAGTGCCCAGAACGGGCCGCGCATAGGGGTGTGTGGACGGATAGATTGCGCTGAGGAATGCTCGTTCTGCCCGGTGGCTGGTATCCATTTCGAGAATGCCCAAATGGGTGAGGAACTGGCCCCGGAGCTTTTCCATTTCCTCCTCGGGGAACGTGGGCTCAAGGAGGATCTCGGCCAAGAGCTCCATAAGCAGTTCAAAGTCCTCTGCTAGAGCATGACCGCTAAAACTCATTTCCTCATGGCCGGTAGCCAGGTCCAGAATGGCGCCTACACTATCAAGAGCTATGTTTAACTCTTGGTAAGTGTGCCGGCGTGTTCCTCGGCGTAGCATGGCCGCGGTAAAGGAGGCCATGCCCTCTCGGCCTTGAGGATCGTAACCAGCTCCTGCTTGTACATCCCCTTGAATTGTTACTGAAGCACTGGCTGGATTCTCCTTAATGAGCACGACGAGACCGTTGTCTAACACGCGGCGAGTAACGGTTTCTGGGCCAATGGGGGAAGAAGCGTTATTTCTGTAAAAGAAAATCTCCTCACTGGCCTTGCCCCAAAGGGGTTCTCGGAGGGGATGCTCCTCAGCGGATGATCCTCCCTCGTCAGTGGGGAGAAACCAACCTACAACCCGGTTTTCCTCCGTCAGGTATTTTTGTGCGACTCGACGAATGTCCTCAGGAGTGACTTGGGCTAGTTCATCGAGGATGCTATCGATGCGTTGGTGATGATCGACAATCTCGAGAAAGCCCAGGGTCAGGGCTTGGTCTGTCACACTTTCGCTGTTATAGGCAAACTGGGCCTGGGTTTGTCGAATAGCGACTCGAAGTTCTTGCTCGGCGACGAGTTCTTCTTGGAGCCTGGTTATCTCGGCAAGGAGGGCGGCTTCTATTTCCTCGGGAGATCGTCCTTGGCGAACAGTGGCGCCCAGGGTAAAGAGGTAGGGGTCCAAACTGGGATGATAGAGGCTCCCGACGGAGGCAGCGAGTTGGGTCTCGACGAGGGCCCGGTAGAGCCGGGCACTCCGCGCTTGAGATTGCCCAAAGGAGAACATCGCTCTTCCTCCCGAGAGGACAGCTTCGAGGACGACGAGGGGGATGAAATCCGGATGGGCAACAGGAGGGGTATGGTAAGCGACACGTACCAAGGGAGCAGAGCCGGGCATGCGTACGGTTAAGCGACGCTCTCCGCGCTGGGGTGGCTCTTGGCGGATGTGTTGTTGGGGTAGTTCTCCAGAGGGGAGGTCCCCAAAATATTTCTTGATGAACTCGAGATGGCGGCGGGGGTCGATATCCCCTACTATGACGAGAATGGCATTGTTGGGAATGTAAAAGCGTCGATAGTGGGCGTAGAGATGGTCCCGGGTGATGTGTAATAGGTCTTCTTTCCAACCTATCGTCCTATGGTGATATGGGTGCAGGCGAAAGGCTACGGCGCTCATCTCTTCGCCTAGGACGTAATGGGGTTCGTTCTCCGAGTTCTCTCGCTCGGCAATGATCACCGTTCGCTCGGCCTCCACTTCGGCGGGATCGAAGGTGGCTCCTAGCATTCGGTCTGCTTCTATCTGGAGGGCCAGTTCAGCATGGCGGCTGGGAAGCGTTTCATAATAGGTGGTGAAATCGTAGCTAGTCATGGCGTTTGCGTAGCCACCCTGCCGCTCGACAAGGCGCATGATCTCTCCTTTGGCAAAGAGCTTTGAGCCCTTGAACATCATATGCTCTACCCAGTGAGAGAGGCCAGTCAGACCTTCCACCTCGTTGCGGCTACCTACCCGATACCAGATCCAAGTGCTCACTACTGGGGCGGTGTGAACTTCTTTGAGGATCACTTTGAGGCCGTTGTCGAGCGAGGTCTCTACGATTGTCGGCATTGTCCCTCCTCGAGTGTGGAGATAAAGGAGCTTTCGAAAAGCCAGTATATCATGGGGCCAAATGCCCGCCAAAGATGGTGCTTAGGGGAGAGCTCCCTCTATTTGGAGGAGAATTCTCTTGAGGGCGGGCCCAGCGGCAAAGCCTCCCAAGGAACCATCGGCTCGAAGCACTCGATGGCAGGGAATGACAAGGAGTAGGGGGTTCTGTGCCAAAGCGTTCCCTACTGCACGAGAGGCTTTGGGGCGACCGATTGCTTGGGCGAGTTTTTGATATGTGGTCACCTGCCCGTAAGGGATTTCTCGGGTAACTTGCCAAACCTGGCGTTGAAAGGGAGTGCCTGTGCGGATATCCAAGGGGAAGGTAAAGATACGCCTTTCGCCTGCAAGGTATTGTTCAACTTGTTCAACAAAGATTTGGAAAGCCTCGGGCTGGTATCGGGGAATTCCAGCCCGCATGGCGTTGAGCAGTTGAAACCATTTGTTTTCTGCAAGGCCAAAGGCAAGACGACAAAGCCCGTGTTCCGTACGGGCTAGCCACCAGCGCCCTAGTTGAGTGTCTAGCGTGGTGTAAAGAACGGCCGAGGGGGGGATGACGTTGTTCAATCTCCCCCCCATGGGCGATAGCCTCGCGAAGGGCTTTCTTTTTCAATCCAAGGGATCATCTGATAGGCGATGCCTAGCCAAGGAGCTTCGCTACCCCGGGTGGGGTGTTCACTTAGTCGTACCCGGATCACTTTGGTGCGGCCTTCTTGGCTGACGAGGAGTTCTACCTCATCTCCAGGTTCACAGCGGGCAATGTGGCGGGCTAGGTCTCTTTGTGTCCTCAGGGCATGCCCATCTACCTCGAGGATAACGTCACCTACGCGCAATCCAGCCTCTTCCGCTGGACTTCCCTCAACCACTCGTGTGATCAGAGCACCCATGCGGAGCCCGGTGGGGGGCTCTGGCGGTTGAGGTTTCTCAGGTAAAGGCATCATTGGGGGATACCAGGGCTTGCTGGGAGGATGGAAGGGCTCACGTTCTACTGCTGCGGTCGCTGCTTTGCCTGCCAGGTAGCCAGCTACTCCTCCTGCCAGGGCACCAACGGCACAGCTGAGCAAGAGCCCAACAATTATGGCCAGGATGATCCAGCCAGTGAGCTGTTTTTTCTCCATAGCAACACCTCCCTGCAGGGGAATAAATTGGGCAAACTCTTATCCTATATTACGTACTATCTCTGTTTAGGGTTCCCATCGGCGGTTGAGCATCTTCGGGATCAGGAATGACTTGCCAAAATCCCAACTCTTCGCGAAAGCGCTCGATCTCTGAGGCGGACAGGCGAATGTACTTGGCCTCAGCAGTGGCGGCCACCGTGCCGTCTGCTAAACGGATTTCCCCTTTGCCTTCCATCGTCCGGCTGCGTAGGCGTACCATTTCTCCGATGACGGTGAGGGGCTTGCCCAGGGGAATGGGTTTGCGAAAACGCACGTTCAGCTCCACTGTCATTGCCCAGATGTCATAACGCACCAGGGTGCGCCCAATCGTCTCATCGAGCAAGGCGCAGGTAATGCCGCCATGGAGCACGCCGGGATATCCTTGGTGTTCCTCTTGAGGGGTGAAGCGAGCGATAACACGCCCACTCTCCTCCTCTTCATAGAAAGATAGTTTAAGCCCAATGGGATTCTGCATCCCGCAGAGAAAACAATAGCGAGAGTTGGGTTGTTTCTGCATAGTCATGCTCCTTCGTGGGTGTCCTTTGCTGGTTATAAGCCGCCTTTTGTTTTCTGTCAAAGGCTGTTTGACAAGCTTGACTGGGGGGGTATAATGATGAGTAGCTTACTTAAATATGTACATTGTCCGGGGTATTTTATCATGGCAGTGAGACCTATCGTTACAGCGGAGAATCCTCTCTTGCGCCAAAAGTCAAAAAAGGTAACGCACTTTGGCGAGGCGTTGCATAACCTGGTTGAGGATATGTTCGATACGATGCACGCTGCGAACGGCCTTGGGTTGGCCGCACCGCAGATAGGCGTGCTTCAGAGGGTTTTTATTGTGGAGCTGCCTGCTGAATATGATGACAAAGGCCACGAGATTGCTTCTGAGGAGCGCTATGTGTTGGTGAACCCCGAGATCGTCAAGATGCGCGGGGAAGAAGAGATGGAAGAGGCCTGCCTTTCTGTGCCAGGGTACAAGGGGCTGGTCAAACGGGCCACGTTTGTGGTCATCAAAGGGCAGAACCTAGAAGGAAAATCCGTGCGTTACCGCGCTGAGGGACTTTTGGCTCAGGCTTTCCAGCATGAATTTGACCACCTTAACGGTATCCTCTACTTGGATCGTCTCGAGGGGCCAGATAAGCTCTGGCGGATTGAGCCCCAAGAGGAGGAAAGCTTGGCAGCGGGAGGATAAAGTTCTTTCGGGTAAGAAAGTGGGGGGGCAGCATCCTGAATTGCTGCCCCCACTTTTCTTTTCAGCGGGGTTTGAGGGATGTCGTGGGTAGATAGTTGAGGATCTCGACGGCACTGTTGAGGATGAGCTGAGCTCCGGCGCGCTTTAGCTCGTCGTGCATTCCAAAACCCGAAAGCACCCCGATGGCATAGGCCCCTGCGCGTCGAGCAGAGAGGATGTCCATCGCGGTATCGCCGACCATTACGCAGTGCTGAGTGGGGACTCTTAAAAGAGCAGCAGCTTTGCGGATGGGCTCAGGGTGTGGCTTCATGCGGAGGACATCCTGGCGGGTAATAATGGCTTCAAAAAGTTGTTCGCATCCCAGGCTACGAAGGAAAGCTTGTGTCTCTGGGCGGGCTCGAGTGGTGACGATGGCCAATTTAAAATGGGGAGCCAGAGTTTTTGAAAGGTACATAGTACCTTCCACCGGTTGGACGGCATCCTTGGTGGCCAGCCCCTTGGAACGGCGGATACGGTCTGCCAGGCCTAGGAAGCTGCTTCCTAAACCGAGATGTTCAAAGAAGGAGACGATATAGTTGGTGGGGGTCTCTAGGGACATGACGAGTTTGCGCCCCAATGCATTGGTATCCAAGTGGGGGAAGATCCTTTTTAGAGGGGTAAGACGGGCAGCAATCAGCTCAGCCCAACGATTGTCCGTTTCGATCAGTGTGCCGTCAAGGTCTAGTAAGAAAGCCTCGATTGTTTCCCAGGGGATGGCTTCGCTCATCAAAGATTCCCTCTCTTTCTGAGTGGACAAGCCTGTTGGGTCGTCACTTGAATCGGCGGCGTAGCTCGGTTTCGATATCCTCCCAGGAAAGCCCTTGAGAGGCGAGCAAGACGAGAAGGTGGTAGATGAGATCGGCTGATTCGTAGATCAGTCGTTCTTTCCCTTCTAGAGCGCCGGCGACGACTACTTCGGCGGCTTCCTCGCCAACTTTTTTGAGGATTTTTGCGGGCCCAGCTTGAAAGAGGCTGGAGGTATAGGACCCCTCTCGTGGATGATCGCGGCGATCGCAGATAACGTTCATCAGCTCTTGGATTGTCTCACTCACGGTTACTCCTTTTCGTTGGGATGGGCTTTCCCTAAAAGGCGATGGAAGCAACTCCAAGCACCCGTATGACAGGCAGGCCCTAGGGGGTCAACGAGAACCAACAGGGCGTCGCCGTCACAGTCTACGCGGATCTCCCGAATGCGTTGGATGTTCCCCGAGGTCTCTCCTTTGTGCCAGAGTGTTTGGCGACCACGGCTCCAGAACCAGGTTTCTCCTTTTTCCTGGCTCAAGCGGAGGGACTCCCGATTCATATAAGCGAGGGTGAGCACTTGACCAGTGTTTGCGTCTTGGACGATGACAGGGATTAGGCCTTGCTCATCCCACACAAGCTTGTCTGGCGGTACGATCTCCATTGATCTGGGCATCCTTTCTTTTTTATCTGCGTACAGGAACGCCGCGTTGGGCGAGATATTCTTTGACCTGGGCGATAGAGAGTTCGCGAAAGTGAAAGAGCGAGGCTGCTAGCGCTGCGCTGGCTTTGCCCTCTGTCAGTGCTTGGTAAAAGTGCTCGAGGGCTCCCGCTCCACCCGAAGCAATCACAGGAATGGAGACAGCCTCGGCAACTGCCCTAGTAAGGGGAATGTCATAGCCGTTTTTGGTGCCATCACGGTCCATGCTGGTGAGCAAAATCTCCCCGGCCCCTCGGGCCTCTGCTTCCTTGGCCCAGGCGATGGCATCCAGCCCTGTAGACAGGCGGCCGCCATTGATATAGACCTGCCAGTGACCGTCTTGCTCTCGTTTGGCATCGATAGCGACCACGACGCACTGGGAACCGAAGCGTTTGGCTCCCTCGTTGATGAGCTGCGGGTTGCGCACGGCGGCGCTATTGATGGAAACTTTGTCCGCTCCGGCCAAGAGTACCGCGCGCATATCCTCTACCGTGCGGATGCCACCCCCCACTGTAAAGGGAATGTTTATGGCATCGGCGACGTGGCGCACCATATCGATGACGATATCACGACGCTCATGTGAGGCGGTGATATCGAGAAAGACGAGTTCGTCTGCACGTTCCTGGCTATAGGTGATCGCATGAGCGACGGGATCGCCTGCGTCGCGGAGCTCTAGAAAGTGTATTCCCTTTACAACCCGTCCGTTCATCACGTCGAGACAAGGAATGATCCTTTTGGCCAGCATCTCATCCTCCTTGAGCAATTCGGATGGCTTCGTCTAGTTGAATGGCCCCGCGGTAGAGAGCCATCCCTACGATTACACCTTCGATGCCCTCTTTTTCATGGGCGCGGAGAGCGCGGATGTCTTCTAATGAGGCGACGCCTCCGGAAGCAATCACTTGGAGGCCAGAAGCACGAGCTAGCTCTAGCGTGGCAGCAATGTTCACTCCCTGGAGCGTGCCATCGCGTTGTACGTCGGTGTAAATAATGCGCTGCACCCCTAATTTCGCCATTTTTTGTGCCAACATGTTGGCGGTGAGCGGTGTAGTATCGACCCAGCCATGGATAGCTACTTGTCCGGCTCGAGCGTCTATCCCTACGCAAATGCGTTCAGGCCCATAGCGGATAATCGCCTCGCGGACAATTTGGGGGTGGCGGACGGCTACCGTGCCCAAGATGACGCGTTGGGCACCTTTCTCTAGTACTCGGGCGATGTCCTCCAGGGAACGCACCCCTCCGCCGAATTGGATGGGCAGTTCAACTACTTGGAGGATGCGTTCCAGGGCGGCCATATTTGCCGTTCCGGCCTCGCCAAGCGCTCCATCAAGGTTGACGATGTGAAGCCACTCCGCGCCTTGGGCAGCCCAGCGGAGGGCGATCTCGACAGGATCTTGGCTGAAAACGGTCTCAGCAGTAGCATCTCCCTGAATGAGGCGTACACAACGTCCTTTGCGCAGATCAATGGCGGGGTAGACGATCATTCTCCCTCCTTCAGCAACCCGGCTTCGAGGCAAAAGTTGCGGAGAATGCATTCCCCGACATCTTGGCTCTTCTCTGGATGAAATTGGATGCCATAGACGTTCCCTTGCGCTACAGCTGAGGTGAACGTAATGCCGTATTCGGTAACGGCGGCTACGACGGAAGGGTCCCTGGGGTCAACATAGTACGAATGGACAAAGTAAGCATAACTATCATTTGGCAGGCCTCGCCAGAGAGGAATGTCCCGTACTTGATGGACCTGGTTCCACCCCATGTGGGGCACTGTCAATCCCTCGGGGAAGCGGCGGACCTTCCCAGGGATGATGCCCAGCCCGCGATGCTCGCCCATCTCCTCGCTGGCTTCCATGAGAAGCTGAAGCCCAAGGCAGATGCCCAGAAAGGGCACTCCTCGCTCTATGGCGGCAGTGATCTCCCGTGCCAGACCCAAGGTGCGTAGGTTGTCCATTGCATCGCCAAAGGCGCCTACTCCAGGAAAGACCAGGGCGCTGGCCTGGCGGATGGCGGCAGGTTCAGCACTGATCTGAGCTTTCACCCCAAGCCGTTGAAAGGCCATATAGACGTTACGCAGATTGCCCATGCCATAGTCTATAATGATCAGCATTTCAGAGCACTCCCTTTGTGGAGGGAATCTCCCTTCGTCGAGGATCCAAGGCAGTGGCTTGGCCTAAAGCACGCCCCAGACCCTTAAAGATGGCCTCAATGATGTGGTGAGTGTTTGTCCCATGGACCAGGGAGACGTGTAAGGTGAGCCCAGCATTGTGGGCAAGGGCTCGGAGAAATTCGGGCACCAGTTCAGTGTCGAATTGGCCCACTTGAGAGGCGGCAAAGGATACCTCATAGACGAGCAGCCCACGACCAGAAAGGTCTAATGCCACCTGGACAAGGGCCTCGTCCATTGGCATGAGCATACTCCCATAGCGCTGAATGCCGGCTTTATCTCCCAGTGCTTGAGCGAGGGCTTGCCCCAAGGCAATGCCCACGTCCTCCACTGAGTGGTGAGCATCAACTTCTAGATCGCCCTGACAAGTGATTTTTAAATCAAAGAGGCTGTGTACAGCAACATGGCTGAGCATGTGGTCAAAGAAGGGAATGCCTGTTTCAATTTCCCAGGTACCAGAGCCGTCCAGGTTCAGAAAAATGGAAACTTGGGTTTCACGAGTGGTCCGATGGATCTCTGCGGTACGTTCGCTCTTCATTTGGCCTCCTTTTCCAAGGCTCGCAGCACCACAAGCACAGCTTCGTCTTGCATGGGGGTACCTACAGTGATGCGTACACAGTCCTTTAACTCGGGGCGATCGAAGTAGCGAAGGAGGATGCCTCGTGCCTCCATGGCGTTACGGAGATGTTGGATGCTAATCCCCCGAACTCGACAAAGGACAAAGTTCGCCGCGCTAGGGTATACCTGAAGGTAGGAGATCTCGCGGAGCTTTACCAAGAGACGCTCTCGTTCGTCGACGATCTTTTCCACTGTGGCTTGGGCATTGGCAAGGTCCTCCAGTGTGGCGAGGGCTGCTGCCTGGGCTACACCGTTCACATTGTAAGGGGATTTGAGCTTCCAAAGAGCTTTGATGAGTTTTTGGGGGAAAATGCCATAGCCTACGCGTAGCCCTGCGAGACCAGCCCACTTGCTGAAGGTGCGTAGCACGATGAGGTTCTCTCGTTCGGGTACCCAGTTAGCTCTGGAGCCTCCACTGAACTCTACATAGGCCTCGTCAAGCACGACGATGAGAGGTAAACGCAGGATGCGTTCTAAAATTTCCTCAGGCAAAGGCTGACCGTCAGGATTATTGGGGGAGGCAAGGAAAAGGATACGGGGGCGCGGGTCGCGCTGGCAGAGGGTCTCGATAGCTTTAACATCTATCTGGAATTGCTCATCTCGTGGGAGAGAGAGCACCCTCATGTCGTTTGTCGTGCCGTAAAAAGCGTACATCCCAAAAGTGGGAGGGCAGTCGATCACTTCTGAGATGCCTCGGCCTTGGCTATCGGGGTGGAAGAGACGCAAGATGAGGTCAATGAGTTCATCAGAGCCGTTGCCCACCAGGATGAAGGCAGGATCGATGTGGAGATATTCTCCTATGGCTTGGCGAAGCCTCCGAGAGATGGGGTCGGGATACCGGTGATAGGACGCATACCTAGCGAGGGCTTCCAACGTGTGGCGGGTAGGGCCATAAGGGTTCTCGTTAGCATCGAGTTTGATGAGCTGGCCTTGAGGTAAGCCTAGTCGCTTGGCAGTTTCTTCCAAAGGTTCAGGAGCATATTCTTTCAAGCCCTCTATGCGTCCTCCGATGAGGCGAGAGATCTCCAGTTCATTTCTCGTGTACCTTGTCATTTCTCCTTCTCCATCTCTGTGAGCCTTTGTAGGCGGATGCGTATGGCCTGGGCATGGGCGGTAAGGCCTTCTTCCTCGGCGAGGGCGATAGCGGCTTCACTGAGTTGACGAACAGTGTTGGGCCCCACCGCAAAGACGCTGGTGATCTTGAGAAAATCCCACACGTTGACCGGTGAGGAAAAACGGGCCGTTTGTCCGGTGGGCATGATGTGGCTGGGGCCGATAACGTAATCTCCGAGGGCCTCGGAGGAGAGCTCGCCAACAAAGATGCCTCCGGCGTTTTTGATTTGCCCAAGTACTTCCCAAGGCGATGCCGTCAGCAGGCAGAGGTGTTCGGGGGCATAGGCGTTGGCCAGATCGAGTGCCTCTTCTAAACTGGCGACCACAGCAATGCCTCCCCGGGCTTGCAGCGAAGCTAGAATTATCTCTTTACGTGTAAGGTGCTCGATCTGTTTCTCAAGCTCTTGGGCTACCTTTTGAGCCAGTAGCTCCGAAGTGGTTAGAAGCAGGGCAGAGGCCAGAGGGTCGTGCTCGGCCTGAGCGAGCATGTCGGCTGCGACATAGACGGGGTTGGCCGTCTCGTCGGCGATCAGGAGCGTTTCTGTGGGGCCAGGGAGCTGGTCGATATCGCAGGCGCCAAAGACGTGCTTTTTGGCTAACACTACAAAGATGTTCCCCGGGCCGAGGATTTTATCGACTTTGGGGATGGACTCTGTGCCGTAGGCCAGGGCAGCAATGGCCTGGGCTCCGCCTATGGCATAGATTTCCTCCACTTTTGCTACATAAGCGGCGGCGAGAATAGTGTCATTGAGTTCTCCTCGGCGAGGTGGCGTTGCGACGACGATCTGAGGCACGCCTGCTACCCGCGCAGGAATGGCGGCCATTAAAAGGGAGGAAGGATAGGGGGCTCGCCCATGAGGGGCATAGATGCCGACACGCTCCAGTGGGCGGATGATCTGTCCCAGGGCCCCTCCATCAGTATCCCAGTTAAGCCAGGAGTTCTGATACTGATGCTGGTGGAATGCTCTGATGCGTTCCGCAGCCTGCTGTAGGGCTTGCCGAAGCTGAGGAGAAGTACGTTCCCAGGCAAGCTGGATGCGCTCTGGAGGCACCCTCAGCTCTTCCAGTTCTGTCCCATCTAGCAGGCGCGAATAATAGCGCAGGGCCTCGTCTCCACGGCGGCGCACGTCAGATAGAATCCTGTCTACGACCTGCTCAGCCGTGAGGGGTTCACCAAAGAGGTGAAGAATGCTCGCCTGAAGCTCTGGAGAGAGTTGATACTCTTCCAAGGGCTGGCGTTGAAAGAGGGTTTTTCTGGCCTGCTCTACGCCGTAGACGATGCGGATGATTTTGGAATCGGTTTTCATCTCATTCCCTCTCCTTTTAGCGGGCCAGAGCCTGAGCAAGGCGGTTTATCACCTCGCGGATGGCCTCAAAGTAGAGTTTATGGCTCGCTCGATTCACTAGGAGCATTGCCTGGGATTCCATGATTGTGGCTAGTTCGATGAGGTTGTTCTCCTTCAAAGTGCGCCCTGTTTGGACCAAATCTACTACCAAATCGGCAAGGCCAACGGTGGTAGCCAGTTCAATGGACCCGCTGAGGGGGATGATCTCCGCAGAAATACCCTGTTCTTGAAAGTACTGCCGGGCTAGGCGGGGGTATTTGGTGGCTACTCGCACGTTAGGTTCCAGACGCAGGTTCCGCCCTTTGGCTGAGGGAGGTCCTGCCAGGACGAGCCGACACTTGCCAATGCCCAAGCCCAGGGGCTCATAAACGTCTCTGGCACTCTCTCGGAGGACGTCTTCTCCTGCCACTCCCAGGACTGCTGCCCCGTACTCCACATAAGTGGGCACATCCACGGGTTTGACGAGCATAAAACGCAGTGAACCTGTTTCATCGTCCAAGAGGAGGCGTCGGCTGTTTGTGTAATGAGTGGGGTATCCTGCTCTTGTGAAAAGGGCAAGCGCCTCATTTAGCAAGCGCCCCTTAGGGAGCGCGACGGTCAACTTGTCCATGAGGCCATCTCCTCTTCCAATTGCTGGCGACTGAGCCAGCGTGAGCCCCGGGCGTCAGTCAGCAGATAGTTGGTGGGAGAATTCTCATCACAGGCAAGGATACGAGTAGCCCCTTTCGCCTGGCCGTAGGCGATGAGTTCTTCTCCTTGACGTCCTAGAACCTCTATCTCGACGCTGAGCCCCAAGGAGCGTGCTTTGGCAGCTAATGCATGGCAGGCAGGGTGGCGGCAAGCTTTCATGATGATGTCGGGGGCGAGGCGTATCTGGGGCTTGGTGATGAGCATAGCTCGCTCCACTCCGAGGGCAAAGCCTACAGCAGGCATGTCGCGCCCGAAATTGCCTACCAACCCGTCATAGCGTCCTCCCCGACAGACGTGGAAGCCTAACCCCTCCACGTAAGCGTGGAAGGTGATCCCAGTGTAATAGGCCATACTTCGGACCTCTCCAAGGTCAATGATGACGTGCTCAGCTACGCCCTCAGCTTCGAGCAGAGCATAGACTTGGGCGAGGTGGTCAAGGGCCTGGAGAGCTGCCGGGTTTTGCGAAAGCTTTTTTGCCTCCTCGAGCACCTCGATCCCCCCGCAGAGGTGGGGAATGGCTCTCACAGCGTGGCTTATTTCCTCGGTGAGCCTCAGCTTTTTCAAGGTATGGTCTACTTCGGTGTCGTTCTTGTGCCCAATTGCCTGCTCCAGCTGGCTGAGCTCGCCGTTGGAAAGGTTTGCCTCTTTGAGAATGGCTTTCAGGAAGGCTACCTGCCCAAGGTTCGTCCGGAAACGATGGATCCCTAGCGCCTTGAGCGCAGCGATGGCTACCGAGAGAACTTCGGCATCTGCTTCGGGCGTGCCAGAGCCCAATAATTCGATGCCCGCTTGGGTGAACTCACGGCGTCGCCCAGCTTGGGGTTCTTCATAGCGAAAGACGTTACCGATGTAAAAGAAGCGTAGAGGAAGTGGTTGGTCATAGAGCTTGGTGCCTACCACTCGAGCCGTAGGTACAGTCATATCTGGGCGCAGGGCCAGCGTTTTGCCCTCGCGGTCGAAAAAGCGGTACATCTCTTCCTGAAGGTCTGTACTAGCCCCGGTGCTTAAGCTATCATAGTATTCAAAGGTAGGCAGGATGATCCGCCGATAGCCCCAACTTTCAAAAATGTGCTCCAGAATGCGTTCCAAGGCCACCTTGGCAGCAGCTTGCTCGAAAAAGAGATCTGTTAGCCCATGAGGCAGTTGACGCCTGAGAGAAGATCCGTTCATGGATGGTGTTCACCTCTTTGAAACAACAAAAAAGACCAGTTCTAACGAACTAGTCTTTGCGGTGAGCTGCCCTTCTGTGGCGACGGCGCCACAAACAACCCACCTATGTTTGCTGATGGTGGTGAAGGGCCAAAATAGCGAATTTACCGAACGAGTAAGAAAGCGAGTTCATTTCCCAATCTCCCAGAACTCTAGAATATGATAGCATAGGGCTGAAGAGCTGTCAATTTCTTTTCGGTTCTGCCTCGGCTTGACAGTTTTATATCTTCACCTGTACAATCAGGAGAAGTCGAGTCCGAATTAGTTTGTGGAAAGGAAGGCTTTTCTCATGGCTAGGTTCACCCGTCGCGAGTTCCTTCGCGGGCTAGGGACTGCAGGGCTAGGTTTCTTGCTCACGAGTTGTATGCCTCGTCCCGAATCAAAGGTACAGACCACTTCCACAGTGGGGCCTATAGCTTCTCAACCGATTCGAACCTCCACTGCACCATCTGCTGAGATAGTGCCCACTTCAACCGCTAGCGAGGGATCGAGTTCCCCCGAAGCTACTTCAAGTCCAAGGCCTGTTCATCGAGAGCCTACTCCTGTACCTGCGGGGAGGGCATATCTGGCTGTGGTACGGGGAGCGAGTCCTGAAGAGATAACTCGCAGGGCCATTGCGGCGATCGGAGGAATAGAGCGTTTTGTGAAAAAGGGCGACAATGTCATCATTAAACCCAATATCTGCAATGCGAATTATGGGCCAGAGTATGCTTCGACAACGAATCCACAGGTGGTGGCAGAGCTTGTACGTCTCTGTCTAGGGGCGGGGGCCAAGCGTGTCCGAGTGATGGATTTTCCCTTTTCAGGGAGCGCGCAGGCAGCCTATGCTCGCTCGGGCATTGGGGAAGCAGTCAAGGCGGCAGGGGGAGTGATGGAGGTGATGTCTCCAGCCAAGTTTGTCAAAGTAAGAATACCCGAGGGAGTAGATCTCAAAGAATGGTCTTTCTATCGACCTGTGTTGGAGGCTGATGTGCTCATCGATG